>JAZDIO010000215.1:0-14529 GCA_043804965.1 Candidatus Firestoneibacteriota bacterium
TTATATGGCCGATAAAATAATAATATTTGACACAACTCTCAGAGACGGGGAGCAGATTCCAGGAGCTTCTCTTACAAGGTTCGAAAAACTTGAAATAGCAAAACAACTTGAAAAACTTAATGTGGATGTCATTGAAGCGGGTTTTCCAATTTCTTCTCCGGGAGACCTTGAATCCGTTAAAGAAATAGCTAGAGCGGTGAAAAGGCCGGTGATTGCAGGGCTTTGTCGTGCTGTAAAAAAAGATATTGAGGCCTGCAGGGAAGCTCTTAAGTCTGCAAAACGAGGAAGGATACATACGTTTATCGGTACTTCGGATATTCATGTGAAATTTATTACGAATACGACACGGGAAGAAGTGCTGAGGCGTTCCATAGAAGCGGTAAAACTTGCGAGAAATTACTCTGCGGATGTTGAATATTCCGCAATGGATGCGGCAAGAACGGATTTTGATTATCTCTGTAAGATTGTAGAAGAGACAATCAAAGCGGGAGCGAGCACGATAAATATTCCGGACTCCGTAGGTTATTCCGAACCGGTCGAACATGGCAAGCTTATATGCGATTTGATGAATAGAGTGCCGAATATTAACAAGGCGATAATTTCGGTGCATTGCCATAATGATCTTGGCATGGCGACGGCAAATTCCCTTTCTGCGGCTAGGAATGGCGCGAGGCAGATTGAATGTACAATTAACGGACTGGGAGAAAGGGCGGGTAATGCCGCGCTTGAAGAAATAGTAATGGCTCTTAAGGTAAGAAAAGATGTTTACAATCTGGAAACGAATATTAAATCGGAAGAGATATATAAAACCAGTAAGCTGGTATCCCGCTATACGGGTATTCCGGTACAACCGAATAAAGCGATAGTCGGACAGAATGCTTTTGCGCATGCTTCGGGAATACATCAGGATGCTATTTTGAAAAAAGAGTCTACTTTCGGAATCATGACTCCAAAATCAATAGGTATTACCGGGCACGAACTAGTTTTGACCAGCAGATCCGGACGTCATGCTTTAGCGCACAGGCTTTCAGTGCTTGGCTTTACCGTTCTAGGCGAGGAGCTTAATGCTATTTATGCAAAATTTCTTGTAATTGCTGATAAAAAGAAAGAAGTGTTTGACGAAGATCTTCAGGCGCTTATGGAAACCGAAGGAAAAAAAGGTTTTGAAGCAGCTTACTCTCTGGTTGATCTTTATGTGGCTACCGGAAACAGGATAACGCCGACAGCAACAGTGGAGATTAAGATGAAGGGTAAAAGCTATAAAGCTGCAGGGCTCGGAGACGGGCCGGTTGATGCCACCTATAAGGCCATTAACAGCATAGTCAAAGAAGATGTAGCACTTCTGGATTATCAGCTTCGCTCAATTACCGGGGGAAAAGAAGCCCTTGGGGAAGTGAGCGTGCGTATTAAGAAAGGCGCGATTGAAGTTAACGGAAGAGGCCTTTCAACCGACGTAATAGAAGCCAGCGCCAGAGCTTATCTGGACGCGCTGTCGAAGCTTGCAAGAACAAAGGAAAGCAAGGGAAGTAAGTAAAGTAGGAGAAGCAAGGACAGTGGAAAAAGTTTGAGCGGTAGCGAAATCCGCTTGGATGAATAAAAAATACCACTTTAATGTGAGCCCTTAGGGACATTGCAGACGTTATGGACTTTTGGACAATCGATAAAAGTTTATAGCAGATAGAACAACAAGAGATGTGTCATAAAAATTAAGAAAAGCGAGGAAAACTTTATGGGAATGACAATAACGGAAAAAATACTGGCGGCTCACGCCGGGAAAAAAGAAGTCAAGTCCGGGGACCTTATCTGGGCAAAGCTTGATATTGCCCTGGGCAATGATATTACAGCTCCGATAGCGATAAGCGAATTTAGAGGTTCGGGCGCAAAAAAAGTATGGGACAGGGAAAAGGTCGTTTTAGTGCCGGATCATTTTACGCCGAACAAAGATATTATGTCAGCTGAGCAGTCCAAGATTCTTCGTGATTTTGCCAGGGAACAGAAGTTGAAGTTCTATTTTGAAGTCGGTGAAGTCGGAGTAGAACATGCGCTTCTTCCTGAAAAAGGTATTGTGACCTCCGGGGATGCCGTAATCGGCGCGGATTCGCATACCTGCACTTACGGCGCGCTCGGTGCTTTTTCAACCGGAGTCGGGTCAACGGATCTGGCTGCGGCTATGATAGGCGGAAAAGTCTGGCTTAAAGTTCCGGAAGCTATGAAATTTGTTTTTAACGGGAAACTCCCGAAGTGGGTTTCAGGCAAGGACCTTATTCTGAAAATCATCGGAGATATCGGCGTTGACGGCGCGCTTTACCGTTCAATGGAATTCACGGGAGATGCAATAAGGTCGCTTTCTGTAGAAAGCCGTCTTTCAATGTGTAATATGGCAATTGAAGCCGGCGGAAAGAACGGGATAATAGAACCGGATGAAATTACAAAAGAATATCTAAAAAACAGAAGCATTAGAAAACCGGTTTTTTACACGAGCGATAAAGACGCAAGATATGTTTCCGTAATTGAGTATAATGCTTCCAAGCTTGAACCGATGGTGGCGTTCCCGCATCTGCCTTCAAATACAAAGCCGATAAGTAAGGTGGGAAATGTTAAAATTGACCAGGTCGTTATCGGGTCCTGTACTAACGGCAGGATTGAAGATATGCGTATTGCGGCAAAAATAATGAAAGGAAAAAAAGTAGCGCCCTATATCAGAGCGCTTATTATTCCGGCAACCCAGGCCATCTTTAAACAGATGATTAAAGAAGGGCTTATGGAAATTTTCGTAGATTGCGGCGCGGCTGTCTCAACGCCGACCTGCGGCCCCTGCCTTGGCGGACATATGGGAATTCTTGCAGCCGGTGAAAGAGCTCTTGCTACTACAAACAGGAATTTTGTCGGAAGAATGGGTTCTCCGAAAGCTGAAGTATATCTTTCTAATCCCGCGGTTGCGGCGGCATCGGCGATACTCGGAAGAATAGTGTCACCTGAGGAACTTTAAAAGAAGGTACGAAGTGTAAAGAGAAAAACGCAGAAATGAAATTAAAAATTTTTATATCAGTGGAATCCTGTAGTTTTGTAATCGGTGGAATCAACTACCGGGCTGCAGAAGAAAGCTGAAAGGAGAAGCGACAATGATATTCAAAGGTAGAGTGTTCAAATACGGGGATGATGTAAATACGGATGAGATTATTCCTGCAAGATATCTGAATACTTCGGACCCTAAGGAACTTGCAAAGCACACCATGGAAGATATTGACAAGAACTTTATGAGCAAGATGAAACCGGGGGATATTATTGTCGGAGAGAAGAACTTTGGGTGCGGTTCGTCAAGAGAACATGCGCCTATAGCGATTAAAGCAGCCGGAGTATCCTGTGTTCTTGCCAAGAGTTTTGCCAGAATATTCTACAGGAACTCTTTTAATATGGGGCTTCCCATTATTGAAAGTGTAGAAGCAGTGGAGGGCATAAAGGATGGAGATAAAATGGAAGTGGATACAGGTAAAGGCGAGATAAGGAATATGACTACCGGTAAGATGTTTAGAATTTCTCCGTATCCTGATTTTATGCAGGAGCTTATCAAAGCCGGCGGACTTATCAAGTATGTTGCAAAGAACAGATAACTAACCAAAGGTCTGCTTAGTCGGGCCTGTTTTTTTAAGGAGATATTTTGAAAAAAAACACTTGGATAGCAAAAGCAAAAAGGACGTTAACCTCAATACTCCCTGTAGCCGAGAACCGCAAAGGTTCTTGTGTTTCCTGCGGGGATTGTTGTAAACTTCCTAACGTCTGTCCTTTTCTTACCTTTAACGCCGATAATAAATCAATCTGTACCGTCTATGTAATAAGACCGCTAAATTGCAGAAAATATCCAAGAACAAAAGATGAATGGTTAACAGAAGGAAAATGCGGCTATAAATTTTAAATTAGGGACAGCGACCAATTAATAATTGGTCGCTGTCCCTAATTTATTATTTGCTTTTGGATACTACTAGTACTCCGATGATGATTAAGGTTGTGCCAATAACTTTTAGAAACGTTATTGGTTCTTTAAAGAGGAAGATAGAGAAGAGAAAGATAAGGGCATAAGCCAGGGCTTGAAAGGGGAAGGCAAAACTTAGGTCTACCATCCCTAGAGCGATAACCCAAAGAATGGAACTTGCCAGAAGCAATAAACTTCCGAGTATAAACCATATGTTGGATGCCAGCTTAAGCATATTTCCGTCGGAAAAAGAAACAGGCCCGGTCTGATTAGCTCCAAGTTTCCAAAAAACCTGTCCAAGTGCGATGAAAAGCACTGAAACTAATATTAAAGTCATGGATTTAGCGTCTACTGCCATAGTGAAAATATAATAACATATAGAAAGCCCCGGTGCAACTTTTTTCTGATATTTATCATATAAAAAGCACATTAAAACCTGTAAAATAATAATATGGAAGTAAAAAAAATAATTATAGCAGGGAATCCTAATGTCGGAAAGAGCGTTATCTTTAATGCCCTTACCGGGAGTTATGCTACTGTTTCAAATTATCCCGGCACGACAGTTGAAGTCTTTCGCGGTAACGCAAAGATAAACGGACAGGAATATGAAGTAATTGATACTCCGGGGATGTATTCTATTGTGCCCGTTACGGAGGAAGAAAGAGTATCCAGAAACATTATTTTTTCGGAAAAGCCCTTTGTGGTAATTCATATCTTAGATGCTAAAAATATCGAAAGGATGCTTCCGTTTACTCTTCAGCTTATTGAGGCGGATCTTCCTGTAATACTGGTCTTGAATATTATGGATGAAGCGGAGAGAATGGGCATAAAACTTGATATAAAAATTCTCGAGGCAGAACTCGGGGTTCCCGTGCTTACTGCAATAGGTACTATGAGACAGGGTCTTTCTAACCTTAAAGATAAAATAGCAAATTACAATAAAGGTGAAAGCAAAAGAGATATAGTAAAATACGATGACCGCCTTGAAGAGTTCCTCTTAAAATCGGAAGTTGGAAGGCTTGATTCTCTCCTTCTTCTTCAAGAAGACGCGGAAATTACAGAAAAACTTTTTAAAGAAAACAAACCGGCTTCTAAAGATGCCGAAAAAGAAATTGAAAAGCTTAAAAGAAAATATTCAAAACCATTAAGTTATCTCATAGCTATGGAAAGGCAAACTGCGGCTTCTTCTATCATTGATAAAGCCAGTGTAAGCAAAGGCAGGCAGATGGGGAGTTTTGCCGAAACCTTAAGCCGTCTTACAATGAGTACTTTTGGCGGATATGTTATTTTGTTTCTGGTTCTTTATTTCGGGCTCTACCTGTTTGTAGGTAAAATTGGAGCGGGGGTATTTGTGGATTTTTTGGAATCCACGGTATTTAACAGCTGGATAATACCGCCGTTTACGAATTTTATAGAGCATGTTTTCCCCTGGAAAATAGCGCAGGATTTATTTGTGCATGATTACGGGCTGGTTACTCTCGGAATCCGTTACGCTTTTGCCATAATACTTCCGATAGTTGCGACATTTTTCTTTGTCTTTGCTATTATTGAAGATACCGGATATTTGCCCAGGCTTGCCATGCTTATTGACAGGATTTTTAAAAAGCTGGGCCTGTCGGGCAGGGCTGTAATTCCCCTGGTTCTTGGTATCGGCTGCGGTACAATGGCTACTATGGTAACAAGAACTCTCGCCACTAAAAGGGAAAGGCTGATTGCGACACTGCTTCTGGCCCTGGCAATTCCATGTTCTGCCCAGCTTGGCGTTATAATGGCAATGTTAAGCGGCCTTCCTGTTATACTCGGAATATGGCTTGGCGTAATAAACGTTGTTTTTATTACTGCGGGATTTCTTGCCGCAAAGATATTACCCGGGGAAGCGCCCGTGTTTTTTATGGAAGTACCGCCTCTAAGGCTTCCGAAACTTTCTAATTTATTAGTAAAAACCTATACAAGAATGGAATGGTACATTAAAGAGGTTATACCGGTTTTTTTAATAGTAAGTATTGCAATGTGGGCGGCCGACTATACGCATCTGCTTGCTTTTTTAATAAAAGCCGCTGAATATCCGCTTAAAGTTATAGGGCTTCCCGTAAATACAGCTGCTATATTTATAATGGGCTTTTTCAGAAGGGATTACGGTGCTGCCGGTTTATATGATATGCAGAGGGCAGGTTTACTGACACATAATCAGATGCTCGTTTCCATTGTTGTTATGACTTTGTTTTTACCGTGTATTGCTCAATTGATTATGATGATAAAAGAAAGAAAACTAGGAACAGCCCTGGCTCTCACCGGTGTTGTTTCTGTCGTTTCTTTCTCTGTCGGATTTGTTCTTAACTTTATATTAAATATTTTTAAAATCACACTTTAAAAAGAGGTATATATGATTTCACAGAAAACAGAAGAAGTACTGGAAAGGCTGTATATTGAAATAATTGAACAAAAAAAGAAAGGCCTTGCTTGTGACGAACTAAAGATCAAGCAGGACGGTTCTGAGTATACTGAGCTGATAAAAAAGAATTTAGCGCAGGATAAGGGCGGGATCCTAAAATTAACAAAGGAAGGCGAATTAGAAGCTCGTGATGTTGTCAGGCGCCACCGGCTGGCAGAAAGACTTATGACGGATCTTTTTGATCTTAAGGGCGTATGTGTTCATGAATCTGCCTGTGAGTTTGAGCATATTTTACATAGAGGCATTGATGAACAGATTTGCCGGTTACTCGGGCATCCTAGAACCTGCCCGCATGGTACAAGGATACCTGAAGGAAAGTGCTGTAAAGAAAAAGGTATAAAAAATATTAGAGTAATTGCTCCTCTTTCCCTGGTAAAACCCGGAGAAAAAGGAAAGATCTCTTATATTCAATCTGAAGACAAGAATAAACTTCAGACAATCATGGCTATGGGCGTACTTCCGGGGATGGAGATAATCCTTCTCCAAAACTTTCCGTCGTATCTGTTTAAAGTAGGAAACAGCCAGTTTGCGGTGGATGAAGATGTCGCAAAGGATGTTTACGTCAGAATAACAAAGTAATCAACGTTAAAAAATAAGAGTGTTTTGTCAATAGTTCTGCGAAAACAGTATTTTGAAATTCAAAGCTCTAAACTCGAAACAAAAATGAAAAAGTAATTAAAGAAAATAAAACTCTCCAAAAGCTGGTAAAGAAAATAAAATGAGCAAAGAAAAGAAGGCGGAAAATAACAAAGGAAAAACCAGTTTTCTTTTTAAGCTGGGGATTACGCTTATGATATTGTCGACATTAAAGTATGTCGCGCTTTTATATGTGCCTTTCTCTCCTTATTCTTCTAATGTTAAGATCGGCCTTATAACCGTATTTTTAGTGTTTGCCGAAATAATCTTCTGGGGCGGAGCATTTTTGGTAGGGGAAGAGGTCTACAAAAAGTACAAGAAGTATCTGAGTCCTGCTAATTGGATTAAGAAAGCTGAAAAAGCAAAGTTAGTTGAAGGGAAAAAAGAGCTCTCAAAAGAAGCGATTGCCCCTGTCTCAGCTAAAGAAAAAGAGCGTGATTAAAAACCTTGAGAAAAATCTTAAGAGGATACCCTGCCCCTGTTTTCTCTAGTAACCGGTAGTCAATAGGTAGTGATTAGCAGCTGTACAATCGGAGTTGTCTTAGGTGTGGCTTTAGTTTGCGTAATTTTCCAGGATAAAACCTGCCCCATTACCTAAAGGAAGACCTTTTACTGTAAAAACCCTTTTAAATATGCTAAAATACGCATATGTTTATTGATAAAGTAAAAATATACGTAGAAGCGGGAGCCGGCGGCCGGGGTTGTATCAGTTTCCGGCGCGAGAAGTACATTCCGAGAGGCGGGCCGGACGGCGGCAATGGCGGTAAGGGCGGGGATATTATTATTGTAGGCAATAAAAGTATGTATACCTTGATTGACTTTAAGTATAAACCGTATTATAAGTCCGTTCATGGCGAACATGGGCTTGGCAGTAACATGTATGGAAAAAATGCCAAAGACGTTATTATTAATGTGCCGCTTGGTACCATAGTCAGGGATTTTGAAACAGAAGAGCTTCTTGGAGATATTCTAAAAGACGGACAGCGGCTTCTTGTCGCAAAAGGCGGAAAAGGCGGAAGGGGCAATGCCTCCTATAAAACCTCCACTTATCAGGCGCCGAGGATTGCGGAAGACGGGGAACGAGGGGAATCACGCGAGCTGTTGATGGAATTAAAAACTATCGCGGATGTCGGCATAATCGGCTATCCGAACGCCGGAAAATCAACTCTTCTTTCAAAGGTTTCCAACGCCAATCCTAAAATTGCGAATTATCCTTTTACGACGCTCTCTCCAAATTTAGGAGTTGTCAAGATCGACGAATATACAGATTTTGTATGGGCGGATATTCCGGGATTGATAGAGGGGGCTTCTGAAGGGCTTGGACTTGGAGATGAGTTTTTACGGCATGTTGAACGTACAAAAATTCTTGTTCACATAATAGACATCTCTGCTTATGGCAGGGATCCGAGAAAAGATTACGAAAGTATCAACAAAGAACTTGGAGCTTACAGTAAGGAGCTTTTAAAAAAGCCGCAAATAATAGTTGCAAATAAAATTGACCTGCCCGGTGCGGATGCGCAAATAAAAAAACTGAAGAAATACCTGTCTTCTAAAAGAAAAGGAAAAGTTTATTTAATTTCCGCGATGAAAGGAGAGGGGTTAAAAGACCTTGTTTTCGCGGTTTTCGATAAAGTTAAAAAACTGAGAGACAAGGAAGGTTAAATGCGAAAGTATTTATCCCCGGCGATACTGCTTTTTTCCCTTCTTCTCCTTGTCTATACTGCTTGTCCGGCCATATATGTAGGAGATGACGGGGAATTGGATGCCGCTGCCTATACTTTAGGGGTAGGGCATCCCCCGGGATACCCTGTTTTTACCCTGCTTTCTCATTTATTTGCCCGTCTTCCGGTTTCAAATGTCGCATTTCGAATAAATCTGCTTTCGGTCTTTTTTGGAGCACTTTCAATTGTATTTTTATATTTAATAATGAGAAAACTATTGAAAGAAGAGAAGTATGCCTTAACCGCTTCCGTTTTTACCGCCTTGATGATGCTCTTGGGCGAAACCTTCTGGGTGCAGGCGCTTCATTCTAAGGGCGGGATTTATATTTTAAATATTCTTTTTATCTTGGGCTTTATACTTACGGTGCAGAATAATAAAAAATACTTATTCGGGCTGCTGCTTGGTTTTTCTCTTGCTAACCATCATACGGTGGCGGTTGTTTTTCTGGGTCTTTTGCTGTATATCTATTACTTTAGAAGGGATTGGCTTAAGTTCAAGGCTCTTCTTAATATTCTTTCCTTTTCTTTTGTAGGGCTGTGCGCTTATTTTTATTTGATTGTCAGCGCAAATACTAATCCCCCTATGAACTGGGGAAATCCGTACAACTTTGATAGAATGATCTATCATATTTTCAGAAAACAATACGGGGAACTTACGACTTTGACAAGGTCGTTTTCAAATTTTTACGCGATGACAAAAGTATTTGTTAAATGGCTCCTTGCGGATTTTACGATTTTTCCTTTACTGCTTGCCTTTCCCGGGATTTATGCTTTTTACAGGAAGGATAAAAAGGTGTTTTACGTCTTTCTGCTTCTGCTCCTGTCTTCCGTATTTGGAATGATGTATGTGCTTAATTATGAAGTTAATCCGAAAAATGTTTACATCAACAAAGTGTTTTTCATTCCGGCGTTTGCTTTTATCGCTGTTTTTGCGGGATTCGGATATAAATTTGTAGCGGAAAAAATAAAATATACTTTTGCCGTGATCCCGCTCCTTCTCCTTCCCTCCGTTATTGATAATATAAAAATCAACAACCTCAGGGATAATAAAATCGCATATAATTACGGAATTAATATTTTAAAATCCCTGGAAAAGAACGCGATATTTTTCTGCGAGGGAGATAATCAGATGTTTATCCTGGGCTACCTGAAATATGTGGACAAGATCCGTCCGGATGTTATAATCTATGATGATATGGGAATTGTTTTTAAAAATATTTACGGCGAGGATTTTCTTAAAATGCCGCAAAGAGACAGGGATATCCTTAGGAATAAACTGCACAGGGATATTGTTCTTGAAACTGCGAGGCCGATTTATATTCCCATCATAGGGGGCAAAGAATACCTTTTTCCGGAGTACAAGAAGGAGCAGCATGGAATAATTTATAAGCTTGTAAAAGGCGAGCCAAAGAGGCCCGTAGATCCGGGAGTAAGCTATAACCTTTACGGGTTGGAAGATTATCATACGGATTATTTTTTAAGAGATGTTCTGGCGCAGTATTTTTATGCTTTTGGGGTATACTATATGAAAACCGGGGACAGGGAAAAAGCGCTTGAAGCTTACGAGCAATGCGGCAGAACAGGCTTTGACTCTGAGTGGGTTCCGAATAACCTTGGCGGCGTTTTTATGGGGATGGGGGATAGGGAAAAAGCGATTAAATACATTCAAAAGTCCATCAGTAACAGTCCTTCTTCCGCGAGAGAGTATACCAATATGGGGGTGATGTATTATCAACAGGGGGATTATGATAAGGCGCTGGAATATTACAATAAAGCTGTAATCTTTAACCCTAATTATGCCGAAGCATATAACGGCATTGGAACGGTTTATTCGATAAAGGGTATGGATGTTCCGGCTATTAAAGCATATGAGAATGCAATAGCTCTTAAGCCTGATTATTTGGAACCCCTTGCCAATATGGGAATACTTTATTATCAGCAGAAGCAATTCAAAAAAGCCGCGGAATATTATAATAAAGCGCTGGTTCTTAATCCCCTAAATCCCGAGGTGCACAACAATCTTGGCGTGGCATATGAAAATATGGGGGATATCGACGGGGCTCTTATTGAATATAAAAAAGCAACGGAACTTGACCATTTCAAAGTGGAATCCCGTCATAATCTCGGAGTAATTTATTACAGAAAAAAAATATACAAAGAAGCGTTGCGGGAATGGGAGCTTGTCTTTTCCCTGAAGCCGGATTATCCCGGGGTTAAAGAAAATATTCAACTAGTTAAAAAGGCGTTAAATAAATGAAAAAAATAATTATCATTGGATTTTCAATAATTCTGTCTTTCTCCTTTGCCTCCGGCGGGAGTAATGACGGCGTAAAAGATACGGTCCCGTTAAAAACAAAGGGCCTTACCTGTCCGGAAGCGGAGAAAATCCCCGGGTTTAAATACCTCCTCTGCAGATACAAATATGGGCAGGAGGGAAGGTATACGTCCGGTTATTACAATCCGTTTGAAAAACTTCCTAACATCAGAGAATATAAGGGGTTTTATGTTTTAGACCTTTATCCTGACAGCAGGGATTTTGATCTGCTGGGTTATGCGGTAGAGCTTGTGGATGCAAATAAAAGGGTTCGTGAAATCAGATTCTATACGGGAAGGCCGGATTTTCTTGCCGTAAAGAAGGATGGGGGATTACACAAATTTATTCTGTATTCCGTAAAACTTAACGGGAATTATTTTGAAAGGGGCGTTTATCTCTCGCAGAGTTATTGGGAGCATGTTGTAATAAAAGAAGCCCTTAAAAAAGGGGCCGGAAATTTTAAACAGTATGCCAAAGAGGAACTTGAAAGTTCTGACAGTGAAAGCCGAGTTTCTATAGTAAGGTCTGATGAGCTTATGCGGAATAAACAAAAGTATATCTGGAAACTGGTTGCTTTGAGATGGGGAGGGACGGATCTGCAATTCATAAAAGTAGATGTTCATGATTCTGGAATATTTACCGATGACGGGTCTCCTGCCGGGGGACTGCAAAGGCGGTATGACTTTTACTCTCCCGGCTGGGCCGCGCACTGGGCCAAAGATGCCGTAATTTACGGGGTTCTTTGCGAAGTTCCGGAGGATTGGTTTAAAAAACTTTTTAAGGATAGAAATTATCTTAATGCTCCAAAAACACCCGAGGGGAAAAAAGAAATAAAAGATATTAAGTTTGATTATTATTTTCAGGTGATCTTTTGAGAAATAGTCTATAAGGTTTCAAAGTGGATAATTTAAAAGACTTAAAATTATGGCAAAAACTGCCGGCGGTATGAGATAATAATATTAAAATAGAAGCAGGAGAATATTGTTTTAAAAGGGAGAGGAAGACGGGATGAAAACTATTTTGTCTGTGTTTTACATGCTGGTATTAAAAATAAAAGAAGCTTTTTATGAACTTGGTATACTTCGGCTTAAGACCTTGCAGTGTAAAGTCATAAGTGTGGGAAATCTCACGGCCGGCGGGACAGGAAAAACCCCTGTTGTTGAGTATGTAGTAAAGCACCTCGCAAAAACAAAGAAAACCGCAGTGCTTACCAGGGGTTATAAACGGAAAAATAAAGCGGAAATTTTAGATGTAAAATCGGAAAGCAGCCCGACGGAATGCGGAGATGAAGCGGTCTTGCTGGCAAGAAAAACGAAGGTGCCGGTAATAGCGGCGGTTAACAGGTATAAAGGCGGCTTGTACGCAATGGAAAAACATGGCGCGCAATTCTGTGTTCTGGATGACGGTTTTCAAAGAAGGCATTCCCTCTTTCGCAATATGGAGCTTCTTGTTATTGACGCATCGAATCCATTTGGAAACGGAAAACTTTTACCGGCAGGGATTCTGAGGGAAAAGATTAAAAACTTGGAAGCTGCGGATGTAATAATAATAACAAAAATAGATGATGCTCTAAACAAGGAAAAACTTTTGGAGACAATTCGCAGATGGAATGACTATGCGGAAATAATAGAAAGTGTTTATGAGCCGAAAGAACTTTACAATGTTTTCGACAACGACGATAAACTTCCTTTTTCTGAGGTTCTAGGAAAAAAAGTCTTTGCTTTGTCTGCGCTAGGCAACCCTAAGTATTTTAAGAAAGTAATCTCCGGTTTAAATCCCGGAAGTATCGGATGGTTGTCTTATCCCGATCATTATTCTTACTCAAAAAAGATATAAAGGTAATAAACGAAAAATCCGCAACGGCGGATATTATTATTACTACGGAAAAAGACGCCGTGAAGCTCGAATTACTTGATAAGTCCGGATTTTACGGAAAGATCTATGTCTTAAATGTGGAGTTAAAGATATTAAAAGGCGAGAAAGAGCTGCAGGATAGGATAGATATTACATGAAAAAAATTTCGCATCTTTTGGAATATATATTTTTAGTTGCGGCCGGTTTTATTCTCCGGCGGCTGCCTTATGGGGCTGCTTCCGGGATGGGCTCTTTTTTTGGAAAAATATTGTATGTCTTTGACAAAAAGCATAGAAAAATAGCTTATGAAAATCTGAAACCTTCTTTTTCCGGGAAAAGTGACGCAGAGCTGAAGGGGATAATTAAAAGGCTTTATGATAACATGGGAAGGAGCTTTACCGAGTTCCTGTATCTCCCAAAATTATCTCTAGAAAAGCTAAAAAAGCTGATAAAAGTAAAAGGAGAGGAACATCTTAAGGCTGCGCTTAGTAAAGGCAGAGGTGCGGTGGTGATAGTTTCGCATTTTGGGAATTGGGAACTTATGGGAGCCCGTTATACCGAATATGGCTCCTGCACCGTGATAGCTTTTCCTCAGAGCAATGCTTTAACCGACAAAGTAATCACCAGATACAGGACAAACGCGGGTATGCGCATTATTTTTACGGGAAATACCGTAAAAGAAATATTCCGAGCGTTGCGTAATAATGGGATGGTAGGTTTTTTGGCGGATCAGGATGCTCACGGGGAAGGCATTTTTATAGATTTCTTCGGAAGGCCGGCGTCTACAAACAGGGGTCCTGCCGTGATGGCGCTTAAAACGAAAGCAGCAATGATAATGTCTTTTATCATAAGGGAGAAGAATAATACCTTTACTCTTCATTTTGAGCCGGAACTGCCTCTTGTGGAAACCGGAGATTTTGAAGCAGATGTAAGAAAAAACACCGAGAACTGGTCGGCAGTGCTGGAAAAATATGTAAAAGAATATCCCGATCACTGGTTTTGGGTTCACAGAAGATGGAAAACAAGGCCGATAGAAAAATAGGCTTAATGACAAATTACGAAGTACAAATATAAGGAGTCCGCTTGAATCCAAAGAATATACTGATAATCAGATTTTCTTCTCTCGGCGATGTTATTTTGGCAACCTCGGTGCTTCCGGCTGTAAAGAAAAAGTTCCCGGAAAGCGCTATTACTTTTCTGACAAAAACGGATTATATGGAAGTACTGAATGGAAATTCTAATTTAACTGCAATTATCGGACTTGACAGAGAAGAGCTTAAACTGAAAGAGCTTATAAAGTTCGCTGAAAAGCTTCACGGGAAGTATGACCTTATTGTTGATCTTCATTCTAATCTGAGAAGTTTTATTGTCTCTCTGTATTCGGATATTAAAACGCTCAAGTATAGAAAAGGGACAATAAGGAGACGTTTGATGGTTGGATACGCGCTTACAAGAGGTGCTTTCCCTTTTCTTCCAGAGGTTTACAAGAAAGAAGATAATGTTATTAAAACTTATTTTAAAGCGCTGAAAACTCTTGGCATAATTCATAACGGAGAACTTCCGGAGATAAAGACGGCGGAGA
>JAZDIO010000216.1:0-12288 GCA_043804965.1 Candidatus Firestoneibacteriota bacterium
GGGCATGGAAAAGTTCATGAACATTAAATGCCGCTACAGCAAACTTACCCCTAATTGCGTAGTAATGGTTTGCACGGTCAGGGCTTTAAAGATGCATTCAGGTAAATTTACCATTGTTCCGGGTAAACCTATTCCTGAAGATTTATTAAAAGAAAACATGGCTGCGGTTGAGGAAGGTATTTGTAATCTTGAAAAACAGATTGAAAACGCGAAGCTCTTTGGTATCCCTGTTGTTGTTGCTCTCAATAAGTTTACAACAGATACGGATAAAGAAATTGAGTATATCAGACAGAAAGCTGTTCAAGCAGGAGCTGAAGATGCCGTGCTCTCTGAGGTCTGGGAGAAAGGCGGAGAAGGCGGCAAAGATCTTGCGCTTGCGGTGGTAAAAGCATGTGAAAAGAAATCCAAATTCAGCTTCCTTTATCCGCTGGAGGCTTCAATTAAAGAAAAAATCGAAATAATTGCCTGTAAGATTTACGGTGCAAAAGATGTTTCCTACTCTTCCACGGCCGAGGATAAAATTAAACTTTATACCGGGTTGGGCTGGGACAAACTTCCGATTTGTATGGCAAAAACCCATCTTTCACTTTCTCATGACCCTGTCCTTAAAGGACGTCCGACCGGTTTTACTTTGCCTGTAAGAGATATCAGAGCATCCATAGGCGCAGGCTTTCTTTACCCGCTTTGCGGCGACATGAGAACTATGCCGGGTCTTCCTTCCGTGCCTGCGGGAACCAGGGTAGATATAGACAAAGACGGAAAAGTAGTAGGACTGTTCTAAAAAGAATTTAGGAGTTGTTATGTATATAAAAAAGTTTAAAAAAGGGATTTTACTTGACAGAAAAACTTCGATAAATCTTGAGCTGGGGCTGGTGAAGAAGAAAAAAGGAGAGCTAACGGCTCTGGGCCTTCATTTGGATGAAGAAGAAGCCTACATTGTTTTAAAAGGCAAGGGCCGCCTTCTTCTTGGCAATAAATTAAAGAATGTCGGACCAGGTACAGTTATTTACGTCCCTGCCGGTGTTCCACATCAATTTAAAGCGCTGACGAATGATTTTGAATACATATATACAGCTACCTGGCCGGAAGAACTAAAGGAGGAAAAACATGTCTATATTTGATTTAGATATCATAAAGTCCGAACTTGAGGGTAAGGAAAATCTGAAAAAACTTCTTCTGAAGTCGGAAGAAAAAAAGATAATAAATCTAAATATCTGGGTTGACAATAAAACCCTGGTAGTTGCTGATGCTTTTGTTGTCTATCATAATACGGCAAGAGGCCCTGCCAAGGGGGGGGTTCGAATTGACAAAAATGTTACGCTTGAAGAGACCACAGATCTTGCTGAACGTATGACTTTAAAGACAGCTCTTGCCGGTATTCCGTTTGGCGGCGGGAAAACCGGAATTTGTCTGGACAGCGTTAAGCTGGACTCTTATATGAAAAAAGAAGTAATGAAGGAACTCGTTCATATAATAAGGGGAGATCTTTTATCCGGATATTATATTCCTGCCCCGGATATGGGGACTGGACCTAGGGAAATGGCCGCAATTTACGGAGAACTTCATATTTCCGAATGTGTTACAGGAAAACCCATAGGGATAGGCGGGCTTCCGGGAAGAAAAGAAGCTACCGGCAGAGGTGTGGCTTTCTCAGCTTCTTATGGTTCAAAAAAACTTCTAAAATGCGACGTAAAAGGACTTAAAATAGCCATTCAGGGTTTTGGAAATGTAGGAAGCTGGGCTGCCTATTTTCTGCAGGAGATGGGCGCCAGAATTGTAGCTGTGTCGGATATTAACGGAGGGCTGTATAATCCAAAAGGATTTGATATTAAAAAGTTGATGGATTATACCAATAAAAACAGGTCCATAAAAGGTTTTGAAGGGGACTCCATTTCAAACGAAGAATTACTCGGAGTAGACGCTGAAATTCTCATTCCGGCCGCTTGTGAAAATGTTCTAACTAATAAAACAGCGCAGAAGGTAAAAGCAAAGCTGGTTGTTGAGGGCGCAAACGGGCCTACGACTAAAGAAGGTGATGAAGTATTAAATAACAAAGGCGTTCAGGTCGTCCCTGATTTTCTTGCCAATGCCGGCGGTGTTATAGCTTCGTATATAGAATGGAAAAGCGCGAAATCAGGCTCTCTTACTTCGGCTGAAGAGGTTCTTGAGTTTATTGACAGAACCATTGAAAAAAGCTTTGAAAAGTTGCTTGCTCTTTCAAACGCCAGAAAATTGACAAATAAGGAAGCAGGTCTGGTGCTGGCTGTTCAGGAAGTGATTTCGGCAATGGAAGACAGAGGATGGATTTAAAAACAAACTCGAAGTTCTAAATTCGAAATTCGAAGGTGAAGCTCGAGAGGATGATTTAAAAACAAACTCGAAGCTCTAAATTCGAAATAAAGAAGTAGGAATAAGAAGATTGTTGGCTGTTTTGTTAAATTTTGTCTTTGTGTGATTTTCTCGAATTTAGAATTTCTGATTTGCATTTAAGGAGGCCTTATGGCAAAAGAGTATGCGATAAATGTAAAAAAGATACAGAAAGTTTCTACGCCTTTTCGAAAGATGGTTTCCGATAAGTTTCCGGTACCTAAGTCTCTTGAAGTTCTCAAAAAGCTTAGAAAGTATGAACCGAGATCCATGTCGGGCCAGCCCTTAGCTGTCTGGGACCATGCTTCAGGTATCAATTTATTTGACAAATACGGTAATAAATGGCTGGACTGGAGTTCGGGAGTTCTGGTTGCGAATGTGGGGCATTCGAATCCTGCTATAAAAAAAGCAATGATTAAACAGATAGATCATGATTTACTTCATAATTACTGCTTTCCTTCGGAAGCCAGGGCGGATCTTATTGAAAGAATAGCCAAACTGCTTCCAAAACCTTTAAAAAAAGTATTTTTGTTAACTACCGGTTCGGAAGCCGTAGAAGTCTGTCTTAAGTTGGCCAGAACTTACGGTCAGAAAGTAGCGGATAAGAAAAAAATAACGATAATTTCTTTTAATGCGTCCTTTCACGGAAGGACTATGGGTTCTCAGATGATAGGCGGTACTCCGGCGCTTAAGGAATGGATTGTAAATATCGATAAAGATATGCATAATGTTCCTTTTCCGAATTGCTACCGTTGTCCGTGGGGCAAGCCCAATTATCAGGGCTGTGATACGGAATGTTTTAACAACTTCTCAAAATTATTAAATAAGAAACTTGGAGCAAAACCCAAGGATAAAGTAGCCGGCATCATTCTGGAAAGTTTCCAGGGGGGCGGCGCTACTTTTGCGCCTAAAGGTTATATGAAATTGCTCAGGAAATTTTGCACAGAAAATAAAATACTTCTGATCTGTGATGAAGTTCAGGCAGGTTTTGGAAGAAGCGGAAAGATGTTTTCGTTTCAGCATTATAATATAGTTCCTGACCTTGCCACTTTTGGAAAAGGTATAACAAGTTCCATGCCTCTTTCTGCGGTTGTCGGAAGGCCTGATGTAATGGATATTTATGAGCCGAATACAATGACCAGTACGCATACCGGTAATCCTGTATGTATTGCTTCCGCGATGGCAAACCTTGATTATCTGGTGAAGCATAAGGTAGTTCAAAATGCCGCAAAAGTCGGAGCGATTTTAAAAGCAGAACTCAATAAAATCAAGGAAAGACACAGTGATATAGTCGGAGAAGTCCAGGGCGAAGGGCTTGTTTACGGTATGCATATAGTAAAGGAAGGAACTAAGGATCCGGATGGCGACCTTGCGCACCTTATTTGCGGAAAATGCGTGGAAAAAGGATTAATGTTATTTGCGCCGGTAGGATTAGGCGGCGGTACTGTAAAAATAGCCCCCCCTCTGGTTATAACAGTTCCTGCGATTAAGGACGGTGTTAAATGCCTTGAAGAGGCAATAACAGAAGCAAAGAGAGAGATGCTGGGAGAAGGTGACAATCTTTAACGAAGCTTCCCGCAATATTTTATATTCTATAACTGTTATTTTCTTTATGATAGGCATAGGGTTTATTGCAGGTAAGCTGAAAATTATCAAGCAGGAACTGACTACGGATCTCACTAAGATCGTTTTTAAAATATCTATCCCCTGCCTGATAATTGCCAATATGGTGACCACTTACAACCGGGAGATGCTGATGACAACATTAGCTCTTCCGGTTTTTGCTTTTATTACTCTAATGCTTGTTAACTTACCGCTGGGCTTTTTGGCTTCAAAAATATTTAAGATAAAGGAAAGTCATCGTAATCAGTTTATCTATCTTAACTTCATACAGAACTATTATTATATCTCTTTACCTTTTGCGCTGCTCCTTTTTGGGGATAAAGGAGTTCTTTTTGTTTTTTTATACGGTTTTGTAGGCGACCTTGTGTTGTGGACTCTGGGAGTGAGGCTTTATGATACCAGCGGAACAGGAACATCCTGGAACCAGCTGGTTAACCCCGGTATAATAGCTTTGTTCGCCGGTTTTATACTTGCAATGTTTGAGGTTAAAATACCTGAAATAGTCATATCGCCGCTCAAAGCCATAGGCAGCATTACAACTCCCTTAGCTATGCTTATTACAGGGGCAATTATATCCAATGTAAAAATACATAATGCGAAAACCATTATTATGAGTAAAGACATGGCTTTGATTGTCGTTCTTAAGCTGTTTATTGCTCCTGCAATAATAGTTTTTTTAACAGGGTTTTTTAAGCTGGACCCTGTTGTGCGGACGGTAATAGTGCTCCAGGCATCAATGCCCTGCGCTTTTTTAGCAATACTTTTTGCCACTGAATATAAGAAGGATGTTGATTATGCCTCAGCCGGTGTGCTTCTGACTACGGTGCTTTCGCTCCTCACTATACCGTTATTTTTGTATCTTATAAGGTGAAGTAAAATGGCGTCTGATATAAAATCATTTATAAATCACCTGGGTAAAGACAGCGCGCATTCAAAATGCCTTGTACATGCTCATTATATTCAGGCTAAAAAAGGAACTTATTCTGATTTCCCCGAAGGAATATCCGAATTACTGTTAAACAATCTTCATTTTCAGGGATTGAAGCAGCTCTATTCTCATCAGACGGAAGCGATAAACCTTATTCGGAAAAATAAAAATGTCTGTGTGGTAACACCGACGGCAAGCGGAAAAACTCTTATATATAATATTCCGGTAATTGACAGTATTATTAAAGACCCGGATACGAGAGCGTTATACCTGTATCCGATAAAGGCGCTGGCGCAGGACCAGTTTCATACCGTAATGGAGTTTGAAAAAAATATTTTCGGGGAGAATTTTCCTTTAGCTTCTATTTATGACGGAGATACTTCAGCCTACCAGCGGGCTAAAATAAAAAGAGTTGGGCCCAAGATCATTCTTACAAATCCTGATATGCTTCATTTCGGCATATTGCCGTATCATAACGGGTGGAAAGAATTTTATAAGAACTTGAAGTATGTAGTTATAGATGAAGTGCATTCTTACAGGGGTGTCTTTGGCTCTCATGTGGCGCATATTATAAGGCGTTTAAGAAGGATCTGCAGGCATTACGGGAGTAACCCCGTTTTCATCTGTTCAAGCGCTACAATATCAAATGCGCATGAATTTATTACGAGTCTTACCGGCCTGGATTTTGAGATGGTAGATCAGAATGGAGCGCCTTCTTCCTCAAAGTATTTTCTGCTTTGGAACCCTTTGGAAAGCCCTTATACCGAGGCTGCTCATCTCCTTAGAGAATGTGTCGGTAATGAGATGAAAACAATTGTTTTTACAAAAGCAAGAAAAGTAACGGAGCTTATATATCAGTGGATCTCTGCGCTTGGCCTGAAATACACGAGTAAAATAGCCGCTTACAGGTCCGGCTACCTGCCGGAAGAAAGGCGTGAAATAGAAAGAAAACTGTTCTCCGAGGAGCTTGTGGGTGTAATTTCCACCTCAGCGCTTGAAGTCGGCATTGATATCGGAGGGTTGGATGTCTGCATTCTGGTGGGATATCCGGGAAGCATTATGAGCACCTGGCAGAGGAGCGGGAGAGTCGGAAGAATAGGCAACGCGCTTGTTATCCTTATAGGACTTCAGGACGCTCTGGATCAGTATTTTATGACTAATCCCGTGAAATTATTTGAAAAGCCCTGCGAGTCTGCAGTTGTAGATTTTCATAATCCTGTTATCTCAAAATCTCATTTGGCCTGCGCTGCTTCTGAATTGCCTTTAGATGCCGGTACTGACAAAGGTATTTACGGCGCTGCTTTGCCGTTCTTTTTGAATGAAATGACAAAAGATAATAAGCTTCAGAAAAGTAATGACGGTAAATATCACAGCTTTGAAAGACATCCGTCCCGGTTCCTGTCCATCAGATCCATCGGGGATTCTTTTACTGTGGTTGACATTGCGAAAAACAGGATTATAGGCGAAGTTGATTATCCTAGAGTCCTTCGTGAATGCCATCAGAACGCTGTGTATCTTCATTCAGGCAGTCAATATGAAGTGGTTGAGCTTGATCTGACAGCAAAGAAGGTAAAGGTGCGTGAAGCGGACATTGATTATTTCACGGAAACAAGAGCAACTGAAGAGATAGATGTTATAGATATTTTTAAACAAAAACAGCTTGGCGAGATAACAATTAAGCTCGGAAGAGTAAGAGTTACGGAAAAAGTAGTCGGCTATGTTAGGAAGAAGATATATAGTCAGGCGATTTTTGATGAGCATAAGCTTAATCTGCCTTCACATATTTTTGAAACTGTTTCTATCTGGCTGGAAATACCGGACGCTCTCAAAGGAAAGATAATTACCTGTGATATCGGAGATTTTGCCGGAGGTATTCACGCTATAGAGCATGCCGTAATATCCATGCTGCCTTTACTTACTCTTTCTGACCGGCAGGACATCGGCGGGGTTTCCCTGGAGTTTAACGGAAATTTAAAATGCCCCGCAATATTTATTTATGATGCGCATCCCGGAGGGGTCGGACTTTCAGAAAAAGCGTATGAATTGGCGCCGGAACTGATGAAGACAACGCTTGAAATGTTAAACAGCTGCCCGTGTGACTTTGGATGTCCGTCCTGCATACAATCTTCAAAGTGCGGGAGCGGAAATAAGCCGTTGGATAAAAATGTTGCAATTACACTCCTTAATAGTTTTATAAAATCCACGGACATGCTTGATTGTTTGGAAGTAGTGCATAAGGATAAAACAGACCTTTTGAAACTTGTTGAAGCGGGAAGAGACGAGCAGGATGTAAAACAAAAACTTGCAGGCAGGAATGTCCTGGTTTTTGACGCAGAAACACAAAGAAGCGCGGCGGAAGTCGGAGGGTGGAATAATACGCATTTAATGGGGCTGGCTGTCGGTGTGGTTTATTCTTTCCGGGACGATAAATATTACGCGTTTACTGAAGATAAAGTCAAAGATATGATCAATATGTTTCTACAAGCGGATCTGGTCGTAGGGTTCAATATAAAACGTTTTGATTGGGGGGTTCTAAAAGGTTATACGAATATCGATTTTACAAAAATACCGACCCTGGATATGCTTGATTTGGTTTATGATCAGATGGGCTTTCGCTTATCGCTTAACCATCTCAGTTCCGTGAATCTGAATAAAGGAAAATCTTCCGACGGCTTGCAGTCCTTACAGTGGTTCAAAGAAGGAAAAATAGACTTGATAATAGAATACTGTAAACATGATGTGGAAATTACAAAAGAACTCTTCGAATATCTTATAGAAAAAGGCCATTTCCTCTACAAAACAAAAGATGAAAGGGTTCTCCAGATTCCAATTGACTTGTCGGTGCTGGATAGGATATTAACAAACTAAGGAAAACAGCCTTGGTATTCCACTGCCAAAGGGCGGGGCGGCAGTAATGAAGTTTATCGGAGAGGATTCCAATAAAAAAAGACGCCACGGCGTGGAGTTTCACTTATGTCTTTTATTCCTTGCTGACATAAGGTATAATAAAATATGAACGCGGAAATAATTACGGTAGGTACAGAACTTTTATTAGGGCAGGTTATTGATACTAATTTTGCTTTTATTGCGCAAAGGCTGGCGGAAGCAGGGATTAATCTTTATTTTAAAACTTCTGTCGGCGATAATGAGAAACGCATGTCGGAAATACTTAAGCTTGCTGTTTCGCGCTCTGACGCGGTGATTATTACCGGAGGATTAGGGCCGACGGTAGATGATGTAACCAGAGCGGCGCTGGTGAAAACCTTAAACCTGAAACTGGTATTAAATGAGCATGTCTTGAAACATATTCAATCTTTTTTTGATTTCCGCAGGATAAAAATGTCGCAGAATAATGTCTCGCAGGCTTTAGTTCCAAACGGCGCGACTGTAATTGAGAATAAAAACGGCACTGCGCCGGGATTGATTATTCCTTACAATAATAAATTTATTATCATCCTGCCGGGAGTTCCCAGAGAAATGAAACCTATGATGACGGATACAGTGATCCCCTTCCTTAAATCGCATTTTAAGACAGAGGGCATAATAAAATCCAGGGTGTTAAAAACTTTCGGACTCGGAGAATCGAGAGTGGATGAGCTGATTGGAGATTTATTCCACTTGAATACAAATCCTACGATTGCTCTTTTAGCTTCTCATTCGGAAGTGAAAATCAGGTTAACTGCCAAAGCGAAAGACGACGCTGAAGCCGAATTATTGATTTCCGAACTGGAAATGAAAATAAGAGAACGCCTGGATGAAAATATATTCGGCGTTGATGACGAAAACATGGAGAAAAATATAGGAATGCTTATGACCATGCAAAAGCGCACAATAGCAACCGCGGAATCCTGCACGGGCGGATTAATTGCGAATAAGATTACGGATGTTCCGGGTTCTTCAAGCTACTTCCTAAGGGGCATTATATGCTATTCAAATCAGTCAAAGATAGACACGCTTAACGTTAAAAGAATTACTCTAGATATGTACGGAGCTGTCAGTAAGCAGGTAGCTGAAGAGATGGCTGAGGGAATAAGAAAAGTTGCAGAAACGGATATTGGGCTTGCAATAACCGGTATTGCGGGTCCCGGAGGAGGGTCGGAACAAAAACCGGTAGGTCTTGTTTACATTGCGCTTTCGACCGACAACGAAATGATCAGCAGGGAATGCAGATTCAGCGGAGAGCGTGCTCTGATAAAAGAGAGAGCTGCTCAAACCGCGCTTGATATGTTAAGGCGCTATCTCTTGAAGATATGAGATTGTTTATAGCAATACACCTTTCCGTGGAAATAAAATCAGAAGCTGAACGAATGATAGAGTATCTGGAAACAGCAAAAGCTGATGTAAAATGGATAAATAAAGATGCTCTTCATATAACTTTGAAATTTCTTGGAGAAACTGATAAAAGCCGTGTAAAAGGGATTATACCTCTTCTTACGGATATTGCAGGGAAAACCGGGCCTTTTAGTATTGTTACGGGAAAAGCAGGGGCTTTCCCTGAGATAAATAATCCAAAAACACTGTTTACCGGACTTTCATCGGGAAAAGATAATATTATAGCTTTATCAAAAATAATAGATGGAATACTTGTTAAAGCCGCTTTTAAACGCGAGAAAGAGCCCTTTAATCCGCATATAACACTGGGGAGGGTAAGAAGCGCAAGTAACCTTGTAAAGCTGTCAGAAAGTCTGTTAAACGCAAATTACCATGAAATAGAACAAAAAGTTGACTCCTTCTCCTTAGTTAAAAGTGAATTAGTCGGTAACAAAGCAGTATACAAGGACTTAGCGGAATTTAAACTGACAGAAAAGAACACCCATAACGCCTAATGGACTATTTTTTTAGTATCTGCTGCACCAGCTGTTTTGCCTTTGGAGCGGCAATATCCATGCCTTTCCCGCCGGTTTCGCAGATTATAGCAGCTGCAATCTCAGGATTTTCTGCGGGAGCAAAAAAGATAAACAGGCCGTCAAGGCCTTTTCTGGAGGATCTTGCCGTGCCGGTTTTTCCCGCAATAGTAACACCGTCTACTTTTGCTTTTTTACCGAGTCCGTTAACAACTGCGTCTATCATAAGTTTCTTAATCGCTTCAGCAGTTTCTTTTTTTATGGTGTTTTTTAGAACAACAGGATTATTTTGATAAATTACTTCGCCTTTAATATTTTTAATATTTTTTACGAGATAGGGTTTCATACAAACCCCGTTATTTGCGATAATTGCCGCCAGCAGGGCCGCGTGAAGAGGGGTGATTTTATAGTTTTTGCCTAAACCATTTGCTTTTTCGGCAGTCTCATATTTGTTCTCAGACTCAATTCCTATAGTACTCATTGCAACAGGGAGTTGCATATCAATAGGCGAGTTAAATCCAAACCTGCCGGAAAATTCAACCAGTTTATCATTTCCAAGGTAATTTCCGATAGCTGCGAAAGCAATATTGCAGGATTGGTCAATAGCCTGTTGAATATCTTTAACATTTCCGTGTTTTTCCCAGCACCAGAAGGTTTGCCTGTCAATCAGGACAGAACCTTTGCATTTTACCGGAAATATATCTTTCATATCTGCGTTTGACTCAATTGCCGCGGCTGTTGTAATTATTTTGCAGATAGAGCCCGGCTCATAGAGCATATCAAAAGCGCGGTTAAGAAATACTTTATTTGCGTTATATTTATAACTGCCGAATTTCTTTTCTATTCCTACAGGGTTGAATTTTGGATGGCTGACTGCCGCTAATATTTCCCCGGTTTGAGGTTTTAAAATTACGATTGATCCCATCTGATCATATAAAACAGATGTTGCGACTTTTTGAAGATTTAAATCCAGCGTAAGCGTAATCTCATTACCCGGAATATATTCCCTGAAAGCGTATTCAATACCAAATTTTCCGAATTCTTCAGAATTTATTCCGATGATTTTATCCGCGGCTGTGGCGCTTTCGGAGGGATAAATAGATTTTCCCTGTTTAATGTCTTTTTTCAGCAGGGGCTGCCCGTTTCTGTCCAAAACGCATAAAATATTTCCGGAATCTCTTTCCTTTTTTGCTTTTTCAAAATAACTTATTATTTGCGAATTTTTTGGACTGATGTTCAAAGCATTCTCATAAGTGTCAATAGCTTCTTTTATTTTACCCATACCATGATAAGCCAGGCCCATTCCAAATATACCTTTTAAATCACGTTCCGTAATTTTATTTAAATGTTCAAATTCCGCAAAGGCCAGAGAATACTTTCCTTTTGAAATATAATCAAAGCCTGTGTTTCTATGATCAAATATTCCGCTGTTAGAAACTTTTTTTTCTTCTGCTTTAACATAGAATTCTTTTGCTTTTTCAACCTCACCTTTATGTACATATAAATAGCCAAAACCATCATAGGTAAGAGCATATTCAGGGTCAATTGCCAGTGCTTTATTTAGCTCCTCTAAACCTGCATTATAATTGTTTTTTAATATATGATTTTTAGCTGTCTTTAAATGGCCGGAAATCTTATAGCTCTTGGAGAACATTACTCTAAAGCCAAGGAAAAGCCCAATAAAAACAATAACTATTATGACTGTTTGTAAAGTATGGCTTTTTCTGGACTTGTTTGAAAACAAAATATTTCTCCTCATTATTGGCATTATTTTT
Organism: Candidatus Firestoneibacteriota bacterium; assembly: GCA_043804965.1. Classification (GTDB taxonomy): domain Bacteria; phylum Oederibacteriota; class D2-FULL-39-29; order D2-FULL-39-29; family D2-FULL-39-29; genus D2-FULL-39-29. Next base: position 11,538 of record JAZDIO010000216.1, read on the forward strand.
GCTCCTTTTTGATTAAGATAATACATACTACTAAACCTGTGATTTTTTGTCAAGTGCAAATTTATATTAAAAATACTATTGACAAATAAGGGTTTTTTGTATATAATTTACACAAGATACTAAATCCTTATCCTTGGAAAAGGATTAAAAAACGGAGGTGCCTAAATGGCAAAAACGGACATAGTACAAAGGATAGCAGATATAGCAAAGATCAACAAGGCAGAAGCAGGGAGATCGTTGGATGGTTTGGTTGCGTATATCACAACGGAAGTAAAGGTTGGAAACAAAGTGAAAGTAGCAGGCCTGGGAACATTTGTAATGAAAGAAAGGGCTGCAAGGAAAGCAAGGAATCCGAAAACCGGTGCAATGGTTGACGTTCCTGCTAAGAAAACTGTTCGTTTCAGAGCAAGCAAATCTCTGAAACAAGCCGTAATATAAATAAAAATTAAATAAAAAAGCCCCTTATAAACAAGGGGCTTTTTTATTGCGAACTATGCGAACTAGTAGTAAATTATAAACCAACCACAATATGTAGTATGCAAATAAAATATGATGTAATAATAACAGGTTCCGGACCTGCTGGTTCTACCGCAGCGAATATCCTTTCAAAAAAAGGTTTTCAAGTGTTACTTCTGGAAAAAACTTCTTTTCCCAGGAAAAAAATATGCGCAGGCGGTTTAACTCCAAGGACAGTTGAATTATTGAGTAAAACAGGGGTTATCTCTGAAGAAGAACTTTTCCTTGATAAAGT
>JAZDIO010000217.1:0-5794 GCA_043804965.1 Candidatus Firestoneibacteriota bacterium
TTTTTTTATAGTTACCGGTTTCCCGTAGATAACGCCTTTTACTACTACGACAGTATCTGCGGCAATAATTATCCCTACCTTTATTTGTCCGGATACAGCGTTTGCTTTTTGAAGCGCAACCTTTTTAAGAGCGCTTACCAGAAATTTTCTTCCCAATTTCTCTTCTATTTCAGCCGGAACCACTATAAATTTCAGCCCCATTCTCTTTAAGAGCTCTTTCCTTCTCGGGGATTCTGAAGCCAGTATAATATTTTTTTTCATGGCTTTGATTTTACCATATATTATTCAAAAAGTAATTGAGAATAGCTCTACTTTATGCTAGAATCATGTTAATTATGCGAAAGAAATCAATACTTTACATATTATTCGACGTTATATTTATAAATCTATCGCTTTTACTTGCATTTATAATACGCTTTGAGGGTATAAAGGAATACACGGAACATCTCGGGCAAATCTTCATTTTTGCCACACTGGCAAGGCTTATCATCCTTTTAAGTTTCAGAATTTACAATATAATATGGAAGTACTCGGGGATAAAAGATATGCTGAACCTGACCGGAGCGATAACCGTCGGTTCGGCAATTTTTGTTTCCGCGGTCTTTTTTAACCGGAACCTTTCTTTTCCAAGAGCAGTTCTTCTGATTGACTGGTTTTTATGCATCTCTTTTCTTCTCGGCTATAGAATATTTCCGGCAATAAAACCCCATTTATTTTTTCTAAGGCAGGTTAAAAAAGGCAAAAGAACTCTGATCATCGGAGCAGGAGAAGCAGGAACTCTTTTAGCCAGAGACATTCTGAATAACCCGGAGTCAGGCTACGCGCTTGTCGGCTTTATTGACGATGATAAGCACAAGATAAGGAGCACCATAAACGGGATAGAGGTCGTCGGAAATTCTGAAGAACTGGAACAACTTGCGAAAGAATTAAAGATAGAACAGATCATTATAACTATTCCCTCGGCCTCACCTTCTTTTATTAAAAAACTTGTAGAGATTTGTGTCCGTCTTGCCAATTTTGGAATACATTACAAAATAATTCCCGGGTATAAGGAGATAATAGACGGGGACGTTTCAATCTCTCACATCAGAGAAGTAGAGCTTGAGGACTTACTCGGAAGGGATACCGTAACGCTGGATACCGAAGAAATATCCCATTATATAAAAGGAAATGTTGTGTTGATTACCGGCGCAGGCGGGTCTATCGGCTCCGAGTTGACACGCCAGACTTTAAGGTTTGAGCCCAAGACGGTAATCCTGGTCGGACAAGGAGAAAACTCCATCTACAACATGGAACTGGAGTTAAACAAATTTCATCCGAATAAAGTACCGGTAAAAATAATCCCCGTTATCGCCGATATAAAAGAACCTAATAAAATGGAATATATATTTCATAAATATTCGCCCAACGTGGTATTTCATGCCGCAGCATATAAGCATGTGCCGCTTATGGAACACAATCCCGAAGAAGCCATTAAAAATAATATTGCGGGCACAAAAAATATGGCAGAACTTGCGGTAAAATACGGAGTTGACAGATTTGTAATGATCTCTACAGATAAGGCTGTAAACCCGATAAGTATTATGGGTGCTACTAAAAAAGTAGCAGAACTTATAGTGCAGGCGCTTTCCAAAAAACAGAAAAAAACAAAATTCATGACAGTGCGCTTCGGCAACGTCCTGGGCAGCCGGGGCAGCGTCGTGCCTCTCTTTAAAAAACAGATAGCCGGCGGCGGTCCGGTAACGGTTACCCATCCCGAGGTCGTGCGTTTCTTTATGACCATAGAAGAAGCGGCTCAACTCGTCGTCCAAGCCGGAAGTATGGGAGGAAACGGCGACGTTTTTGTGCTGGATATGGGAAAGCCCGTAAAGATTGACGATCTGGCAAGAGACCTGATTAAACTTTCAGGATACACCCCGGATGTGGATATAAAAATTGAATACGTAGGCCTCAGGCCGGGGGAAAAACTTTACGAAGAAACTCTGACAAAAGAAGAAGGCGTTTCCTCTTCTTCCCACAAAAAAATATTTATTGCCAAGCCGGAAGTAATTGACCAAAAGAAATTCAAGGAGACGGTAGAAAAGCTGATTAACCTTGCTGAGTCCGTAAATTTCGAAAGAAATCCGGCTGAAAACCTTATTAAATCAATCGTTCCCTCTTTTAAACCGGAAGGAAGCCGCAAATGAAAAAGAGAAAAAAGTTTCTGCCTTTCGCGCTGCCGACTATTACAAAAGAAGAAATTAACAGTGTCGTAGATACTTTAAAAAGCGGCTGGCTTACAACCGGGCCAAAAACAAAGTTATTCGAGGCCAGGTTTTGCAGGCATGTGCGCGGAGTTCACGCGGCAGCCCTGAATTCCGCCACTGCGGGGCTTTTTTTATCTCTTGCAGCCTTGAAAGTAAAAAAAGGGGATACTGTAATAACTACCCCGTATACTTTCTGCGCCACTTACAATGTAATCCTTGAAAACAACGCAAACCTGATTTTTGCCGATATTAAAGAAGATGATTATAATATTAATCCTGAAGAAATAGAACGAAAGTCAAAAGGTAAAACAGTAAAAGCAATCCTTCCGGTGCATTTTGCCGGACTGCCCTGCGATATGGAGGAAATCCTTCTTATTGCAAGGAAAAAGAAAGCTTTTGTTGTCGAAGATGCCGCTCACGCGCTCTCTGCTGAATACAAAGGGAAAAAAATAGGCGATATTTCCGGTTATACCGGAGATGCAACGGTTTTTTCCTTCTATGCCACAAAAAACATCACAACCGGTGAAGGCGGTATGGTCACCACAAAATCAGGAAAACTAAGGAACCTTATTGCCGTCCTGGGACTTCACGGTATCAGTAAAGACGCCTGGAAAAGATATACTTCCGAGGGAAACTGGCATTATAAAGTATCCTACGCGGGGTATAAATGCAATATGTCGGATATCGCCGCGGCCCTGGGCCTGGAACAATTAAAGAAAGACAGCCGGCTTCTCCGGAGGCGCGAAGAAATTGCCTCTTCTTACGTTAAAGAACTCAAATTCATTGACGGCCTCTCTGTACCGTTTACTTTTAAGGAGAAAAGAAACGCCTGGCATCTGTTTGTCCTCAGAATAAACGAAAAAATACTTAAAATCAGCCGCAGCGCCTTTATTGAAAAATTATAAGAAAGAAATATAGGAACCAGCGTGCATTTTATCCCCGCGCACCTGCACCCCTATTACAAAAAAAGGTTCGGATTTAAGCCGTCCGACTTTCCGACAGCTACAAAATTATATAAACAAAGCCTCTCTCTTCCTATTTACCCGTCAATGTCGGATAAAGACGTTGATTATGTAGCCGGCACTATAAAAGAAATCGCAAAAAAATATAAAAGGTGATATGTTAAAGCGCAACTTCGATATATTATTTTCCATTTTTATGCTGGTCCTCCTTTCTCCGGTTTTAATTCTTACCGCTCTTTTAGTAAAACTCGCATCAAAAGGTCCGGTCTTATTTAAACATAAGAGGGCGGGCAAAGACGGCAAAGATATCTTTGTTTATAAATTCCGGACGATGGTTTTGGATGCGGAAAAAATAGGGCCCGGATTAACAGAGCGGAATGATTCCCGTATCACAAAGATAGGCGCGCTCCTCAGAAAAACAAGCCTCGACGAACTTCCCCAGTTTTTCAATGTTCTCGAAGGCTCCATGAGTATTGTCGGCCCCCGTCCGGAAATACCGGAAATCGTAAAAGGTTATTCCGCTTTTCAAAGACAAGTTCTTTCAATCAGGCCCGGAATAACCGGACTCCCGCAGGTAAACGGCAGGGCCGACCTGACTATCCCAAAAAAATTAAGACTGGATGTATATTACACAAAAAAAATGAATTTTTGTTTTGACCTTTATCTTATATTTAAAACAATTATTGTGCTCGTAACCGGCAAAGGAGCTTTTTGATGAAGATTAAATTCGGAACAGACGGCTGGCGCGGAATAATCGCCAAAGACTTTACCTTTTCAAATCTTAAAGCTGTCGCGCAGGCTACGGCAGATTATTTTAAAACAATTTGCGGAAAAAATAAAAAGGTTGTAATCGGTTACGACCTTCGTTTTTTCTCCGAAAAATACGGGGCAATTGCCGCAGATATACTTGCCTCAAACGGATTTGATGTTACTCTATCTTCTATGGCGGTTACAACTCCAACTGTCTCTTACGGCGTAGTAAACAAAAAAGCTTTCTTTGGAATAATGATCACCTCGTCGCATAACCCTTATGAGTACAGCGGTTTTAAAATCAAAACAGCAAATGGGGCCTCCGCCGCAAAAAAAGAAACTAACGGCATAGAGGCCTTCCTCTTTAAGAATCAAGTCAAAGAAAATTTAAAAACATACAAAACGGCGGATTTAACCGCCTCTTATCTTTCCTTTATTAAAACCTTTGTCGATATGAAAAAGATAAATAAAAGCAGCTTCAAAGTTGTTATTGAACCTATGTACGGCTCTTCTCAGGGCCTTTTGCTTGAGCTATTAAAACATTCAAAGCTGAAATTATTTCCCCTCCACCACTTCAGGGATGCAATGTTTGGAGGAGTAAAACCGGAACCGCTTGACTTTTTGCTGGCAGACGCCAAAACCGCGGTTAAAAAAGAAAAAGCGACCCTAGGACTGGTCACGGACGGCGACGGCGACAGGTTCGCAATAATTGACGACAGGGGAATTTTTTATTCCACTCAGCATATAATGCCTCTGCTTATGGAATACCTCCTTCAAAACAAAAATCAGCGCGGGGGAGTGGTTATAACCACAGCTACAACTTCCTGCGCGGAAGTTATCGCAAGACGAAACGGCCTCCGCAGGTTTTACACGCCTATCGGATTTAAAAACATTGCCGACCTCATGATAAAAGAAGATATTCTTATCGGCTCCGAAGAAAGCGGCGGTATCGGGGTAAAAGGGTATCTGCCCGAGCGGGACGGCATCTTACTCGGTCTGATGCTCCTTGAGATGATAGCGGAAACAGGAAAAAAACCAAGCGAATTACTAAAAGCCCTTGAAAAAAAATACGGTAAATTCCGCTATGACAGGCTGGATATCAAATATCCCGCGGAACAAAAAGAAAGAATTTTCGCCAATATCGCCGCTTTTAATCCCGAAAAAATGCTCGGGAAAAAAGTAAAAATGATAAGCCGTGAAGACGGAACAAAATACACGCTCTCTGATCTTTCCTGGCTGGTACTTCGTCCTTCAGGCACCGAACCAATACTCAGGATTTACGCGGAAGCAGGAACACAGGCTCGGGTACAGCAGTATTTGGAATTCGGAAAAAAACTGGCCCTGAACCCTTCGTAAGCAAGGAATTGTCAGTTAAAATAATGCTGTTTTTTACATTAAAAAAGGACATCCAAAAAATAGGAAAAGATATCATAGCGGGATTAAAAATCTTCCTATCGTCAAAACTCCATGCGTAAGCTTGGAGAGGTTCATAGTATTACTGAGGTTTCTTTCCACTTAAAACAAACCAAAAATCACGGGGAGATACAATTGTTGTATTATTGTACTTTTTGAGGACTTTAAGATCTTCATCCCCTGTTACAATGTATTCGGAGTTCGAACTCTCAGCAAGCCAGAGTATATGATTGTCTTTTTCATCTCGACAAACTTTCTTCCCTTTTTTGTAAGCTTGTATTACACAGAATTCACTAAGATATTCAATAGCCTCAGTTACCCTATCTTGAGGTACTTTTATCTTGTGTAATAATTTTTCTTTAACTTCAGAGATTATTTCCTTACTGATGACTACTTCACAATTCTCTATAGCCGATTCAAAAA
>JAZDIO010000218.1:0-5663 GCA_043804965.1 Candidatus Firestoneibacteriota bacterium
GTCCCATTATGTTACCTCCTTTAATTTAAAAATGTCTAAAAGTCCATAAAGTCTATAACGTCTTACACTAATGTAACATTATTAAATGTAACCCTAAGATTCAGAACCCATGACCTGAAATCTTTTCTTAACTTCTTTTACTTTGCTTTCTGTTTTTGCTTCCTTTGCTTCCCTTACTGCATCTTCTCTACTATTACTTTGTTTCCGTCAAGACTGACAACTTTTACTTTTTCTCCAACTTCGATTGTAACATCATTCTTGCTTCTCGCCGTATAATCCTCGCGGCTGACAAATACTATGCCTTCGGGCTCCAAAGCTTTTTTTACCTTTCCTATTTCTCCTATCAAACTTTCAGAGCCGCTTACAGCTTTACCGCGTAACGCCTTCACACCCAGTACCGTTAGAAAACAAACGAATAGAAAGCTTAAGATTAATAATGTAGATATTGCCATAATTCAAACCTCCGTGATATTATTTTATTATATATATTTTAACACTTTTTTTTAATAAAACCATTACTTTTTACGAAATTTTTATACGTTCCACTATCAGTTTTACGCCTTCTACTTTAAGCACCCTTACTTTTTCACCCTTGTCAATAGGCTGTCCATCGTTGCTCTCGGCGCTCCAGTCTTCTCTGTTTATATAAACAATCCCTACAGGGTCAAGCCCGACCTTTACCTCGCCTGTCGCGTTTAAGAGGCTGCCTATACCGATAACCACTTTTCCTTTCATCGCGGAAAGTCCAAGCGTTATAAGAAAAGCAAAAAAAGCGGAGGTCAGGACAAGAATAGTAATTACAATGCTCATAGAGATCCTGAAATAAGGCACCATCGGATTAAAGATCAGGAGCGAACCTAAAAAGAGCGCCAGGACCCCGCCCACCGCAAAAGCGCCGTGCGCGGGTGTTTTTATTTCAAAAACAAAGAGTCCTATAGCCAGTAGGATCATAATAATACCGGCAATGCTTACAGGAAGGCCCGTAAAAGAAAAGATAGCCAGTATGACGCAGATTGCGCCTCCAATTCCCGGGAGGCCGATTCCCGGAGCAGCAAATTCAAATATTATTGCCAATATACCCAGCACAAAAAGTATATACGCCACATTGGGATTTCCCAGAAGATGCAGCAGGGTTTCCTTTCCTGTCATCTCAAGATTTATAACCTCAGCGCCTTTAAGGTCCAGGATTTTACCTTTAATCTTTTTTCCGTTAAGTTTACTTAACAGATCAAAAACATTTTCGTTAACGGAATCTATGATGTTCATCTCGAGAACCTTTGTTTCCGTCAGCGTGAGATTCTTCTCTATAATATCATCCACCCAGGCTGTTTTCCTGCCTTTTTTAACTGCAATCGATTTTATATATTCCACGGCTTCTTTCATGCTCTTTTCCGAAGCCATCTGGCCGGAAAGGTCAACCGTTTGCGACACCCCAATCTGCGTACCCGGCGCCATGGCGATATAATCCGAAGCCATTGCAATAGGAATCCCCGCAGGGCCCGAGATCGCTCCTTTTGGAGAAATAAAAGCCACGACCGGAACCCCTGATTCCATTATATTATTTACAACTTCTTTTATGGAGGCATCTATACCGCCCTGCGTATCCATTTCTATTATTACACATTCCGCTTTCTCGGCCTCCGCATCAGCGATCACTTTTGCCAGGTATACCGACGAAATCTGGTTCACCACCCCGTGAAATTCCGCCACCTTTACAGTCTTGGCATAGGAAGTTAACATGAAAACCGTAATTAAAGTCAGAAATATTTTTGTTATTTTCATAAATATTGCCCCCTGTTCTTTACTGATATTTTATTTTCCAGATAATTAAAAGTAAATGCGGCAAAATAAACCACCATGCAGATTATTGCCAGATATTCACCGGAAATCCCGAGAATAAGCGCTTTAAGCAAAATAGCAGTAATAAATATTACCGATAGCACAAAGATCATAAATTTATAATCAAGCTGCCTGAAATATTCCTTAAATATAACGCTCAAACCTGCGCGTCTTCTTGATGCAAGAATAGCTTCTACATCCAGAACAAACGCCTCGTTTTCCCTGGAGGACAAATATCCTTTTGTCCCCGCCAGGAGCGCTTCTTCAAGCTTATCTTTGCCACTATTTTCAATCATAGGACTTACTCTCCTAAAATATTCGTAGAGACAGGCAGTGCCTGTCCCTACAACATTTCTTCTATTCCAATTTTTTCAGCCAGTTCCTTCTTTGCCGCGTTTAATCTCCATTTTATCGTGCCCACGGGACGAGCTTCGAGTCCGGCAATTTCCTCATAAGATTTTTCTTCTATATATCTCAGATAAAGCGTTTCCCGTAAAGTCGGAGACAGGCCAAGTATCAACTTGTGAACCTTTTCTCTCATTTCTTTGCTTTCAAGCTCTTCCCCGGGATCGTCTTCGCTTAAAGACCCTTTGCCTTCCGGAAGTTCCTCCAGAGAAGAGGTCTTTCTGAGCCTTTCTTTTCTCCCGGCCTTCTCCGCCAGATTAAATACCACCCTGTATAAGAAGGTATCGAATTTTGCTTCAAACCTGAAACCTTTAAGCGCTGATTGTAAGACAAGCACAGTTTCCTGCCCCAGATCGGCCGCTTCCTCTCTGTTAAAGGAAAAATACAGGCAAAGCCTTTTTATCTTATCCATATAAAGCAGAAAAAGCTCTTTCAGGGCTCCCTCATCTCCACCCTGATACCTTTTAATCAATTCTTTAGCGCGCTCTTCCAAGCTTGTCCATCCTTATTGCTCTATATAGTTAGTCCCCTGAAAAGTAAAAAAGTTTGCTTATGGACTTTAAAAATTTTTAGACGTTATTTTCTTTAAACCCTTTTTCCCTTAACACACAACTATCGCATACCCCGCAGGGCTTCTTCTCGCCTTTGTAGCAGGACCAGGTTAACTCGTAAGGCACTTTAAGTTTTAGACCTAACTTGATAATTTTTGCTTTTGTAAGATTAATTAGAGGAGTTTCTATACTTAGCTTCTTCCCTGTAACTCCGCTCTTTGTCCCGAGATTCACCGCTTTTTCATAGGCCTTAATGTAGTTTGGACGGCAGTCGGGATAACCGCTGTAATCCAGAGCATTAGCGCCTATAAATATCTTTTTGGCACCTATGGACTCCGCATAAGACGCGGCAAAACTTAAAAATATTGTGTTTCTGGCGGGAACATAAGTAACAGGTATCTCTTTTCCAATTTGTTTACCCTTGATTGGTACTTTAACCTTTCTGTCTGTTAAAGCGCTCTTAGACCACGGTAGAGCTATTTTAACTATAATGTAGGAGCATTTATTAAGCCTTGTCAGTTTAACAGCGGCTTTAAGCTCCTTCTTGTGCCTCTGTCCGTAGTCAAATAATAAGCAGAAACATTTATAACCCTTGGCCTTCGCATAATATAACGTTGTGGTTGAATCAAGCCCGCCGGACAACAAAATTACCGCTTTTTTATTTGCCATAGGATTTTATACTCTCCATTACTTTCAAGCTTTTTAATTTAAGCTCAAAGTTATACTCCAGAAAATGCTCGACTACTTTTTCTATTTCCATATGTGATTGATTGCCTATTGTAATATTCGGAAGGGTCTCGAATGTTTTTCTGTGCAGAAAATCCATAAGCTTAAGCGTGTTATTATACACCTCAACCGTGGAAATACCGTTCGCACACTCCTCGCAGACCACTCCCCCGTGCTTCGGGCTTACGGACATCCTTTTGTTCTGCTTTAGATCCGAACCGCAGGAGGTGCAGGAATCAAGCGCAATCCGGAATCCTGTTTGGGCCAAAAACTTCACCATGAACATGGAAAATATTTTATCCTCATGTTTTTGCGTGTCCAATCTATGCAAAGTATGGCTGAAGAGTTCATATAAAGAATGGCTCTTCTCTCCGAAAGGAACAAAAGTATTCATAAAGTCGGAAACCGCGGACGCATAAGCGTATTTTTCAACATTTTTCGAGATATTTTTAAAATGCGCCGCAATCTGGCTCTGGGTAAGAAGGTAGAGGTCCGCGTGCAGCTGCTTGTAAAGAAAAAGCTTGGTCTCGGTAAAAAGTTCCACGGTAGAGCCAAACCGGCTCTTCATCTTTTTCGCGCCCTTAGCCACCACATGTATCTTTCCGTACGCTTTAGTGTATATGGTAAGGTGTTTATTAGCCTCGCCGTAGCTTCTGACTTTTATGATTATGCCTGTCGTTTTATGATACGGGTTCATATCGTATTATAGCAAAAACAAGAAGTTATCGCATGATTTTAATACAATTTTTTAGGACTGTGTCCTTATTCTTCTTTATGAACCTCTGCGGACTTACGTCCGAAGTTTCGGCGAATGGAATTCAAATCATTATTCATGCCGCATTCATCCACGGAGTTACCTCCGTGGTTTTCTGCGGCATACTCGCCATAAAATCCAATCCGTTTCTTTTGTTTATTAACAGGAAATATCATTCTTCGTATTTGCTCTATAATATCCTTAATAATTTCGTTATGTGTACTAACTGCATATTCGATATTATCTATCTTATTGACTTTTCTTTCCAACTCCTTCAGCTTGCCTTCTAATTCCTGATGGTTAGCTGAATATATTTCCAGGCTGTCAAAAACCCTCATTATCGTAATATTCATTCTATTCGCTCTATCACTGTTTATAACCGACGAAAGCATTAGTATGCCCCGTCTCGTAAACGCATATGGCGCATATCTTAATCCCATTATCACTGAATTGGAGGTCGCAAATTGCGACCTCCAATTCTCGAGTTCTTTTCCATGTCGACCGTCCTTGCCCCCGGTCCATTACTTTGTGGAGAGTAGAATTTAATACTTAGTCATTTATCTTTTTTTTGTCTTTTATGGGATCTATCGTTATGGGTCAATAATGAAGGTCGTAGGGGACTGTATATCTACCCAATAAAGTATTTGATTCTCCTACGATAGAAGGAGTAATCGCGCTCAGAAATTGCGCTCTTGAAGGAATGCCCGCATCAATATTAACTGTTGATACATTTAATGCATAAATTTTTAATATATAGATATGTGTTTCTCCTGAGGGAGGATGCGGCCCGCTATATCCATAATTTCCGAACATATTTGTATATTCTCTGCCTTGCAATGTTGTCAATGGTGATTCACCCTCAGAAAAAGAAGAGATAGAAGCAGGAATATCGGTTGCCATCCAATGAACAAAATCACTTGCATTTTGATCATACATAATTAATGCAAAAGATTGTGTGTCTGACGGCGCATTACTCCAGCTAAGAGGAATAGAAGTATTTGGCCCCGTCTCCGTATATGCATACTTTTCCGCAATAATTCCGCCGTTACTAAGCCCTGAAGATGTCAGTGTAAAACTTGAACCGGGATTAGTGTCTGCAGAAGATGCTTCGGGTAATAATGAAAACAAAGGATTTTTCCCGCAGCCCGACAGGACTAAAAGAATGAAGATTGCCGATAATGTAAAACAGATATACTTTTTCATCTTCTTTTCCTCCTGTTATCCGTTTCAAACTCGTATTTAATCCCGGCTTTTATATTTATATACGACCCGTCCCTGAAAGCGCCGGCTATATATTTCTGAGGCATCAGCTGATAGTTTGCTTCCACCAGCAGTGACAGATCAGGCGCAATACCATACTCATAGCCCGCTCCAAATACATATATCGG
>JAZDIO010000219.1:0-50974 GCA_043804965.1 Candidatus Firestoneibacteriota bacterium
GGCTTATCTTTTATTGGCCCAACAGGAAGAGGAAATTAGCAACAAAACAGAAGCTCCAAAGAAAGGTGCTCCTAAAGAAAAGAAGAGTAAGATCTCCTACCTTTAATGCAAGTTTGAAATATTAAACTTGTCCGCTTTAGCGAGATCTCGTCTTTGGCGGAAAATTCAAAACAAGGAAAATTATAATAAAAAAAGCCCCGCATTTTTCTGCGGGGCTTTTTTCGTTTTTATGACGTCACTGCCAAAGAAAACAGCTCAGAACTCGTGAGCTCGCGGGACGTGCCCTGCACCATTACGGTACAGGGTGGTAAATTTGGCATGAATAATTGAAAATCTCCTATCGTCGAAACTCCGTGCGTAAGCTCGGAGAGGTTCATAAGCGGCTGTTAAATTACACCTAATTCTTTACCTACTTTTTTAAACTTATCCAGTACAAAAGACATTTCAGATTCGGTGTGCGTTGCGGTATAACTAGTTCTGATAAGAGCTCCTCCGGGCGGTACTGCGGGAGAAACAACAGGATTTACGAATACGCCTTCTTCTTCAAGGCGTTTACCCATTTTGTAGCATTTATAATCATCTCCAATAAGGATGGGGATAATCGGAGATTCTGTGTCTCCGGTTTCATAACCTAAATCCTGGTAGCCTTTTTTCATCATTTTAGTTATCTTCCATAAATTAGCGCGTCTTTCCGGTTCGTTTTTAATTATTTCCAGGGATGCAAGAACTGACGCTACATTTGACGGAGGCATTGAAGCCTGAAAGATCTGAGCTCTTGAAGTATGTTTGATGTAATTTATTGTTCTTTCTTCTGAGGCTATGTATCCTCCGAGAGAAGCAAAGGATTTTGAGAAAGTACCCATTATCATATCGACTTTACTTTCAACCCCGAAATGTTCCGAAACACCCCTGCCGTTTTTTCCGAATACACCTACTGAGTGTGCGTCATCGACCATTACTTTGGCTCCATATTTTTGCGCTATTCTTGTTATCTCGGGAAGGTTAGCCAGGTCCCCTTCCATTGAAAATACACCATCGACAACCAGAAGTTTTCCGGATTTTGGTTCTGCTTTTGCTATTAATCTTTCCAGATCCTCCATGTCATTATGCTTGAACTTGATAGTTTTTGCGAATGAAAGCCTGGTGCCGTCAATAATAGATGCATGATTGGTCCTGTCGCAAAAAATCAGGTCGTCTTTGCCCGCAATAGAAGAAACAACGCCTACATTTGTGGTAAAACCGGTGGAATACAGGAGAGCGGCTTCTTTTCCTACAAAATCTGCAAGAGCAGCCTCGCATTTTACATGCAAATCAAGTGTCCCGTTTAAGAATCTCGACCCGGAACAGCCTGTACCGTATTTTTTAAGTGCTTCTATTGCGGCTTCAATTACTTTTGGATGCGAGGTCAATCCCAGGTAATTATTTGAACCTATCATTATCAGTTTTTTTCCATGGTAAATAACTTCGGTGTCCTGCCCCGATTCAATAGCTCTGAAGTAAGGGTAAATACCGGCTTTTTTTACCTGATCCGCTGCCGTGAAATTACGGCATTTTTCGAATAGATCGCCTTTTTTTGTTCCTGTTGGAATTATGTATTCATCACCAACTTTGAAAATATTTGCGGCTTTCAGTTTTACCTTAAGGCTTTGCTTTGAGTACATATTCTTTACACTCTGCCCAAAGCGCTTTATTCCGATTGCTTCCCCTTTGTGTTTCCTCATTTTGCGAAGCCGACCGAAAGCTTTCATTTTTTTCATTACCATACTTCTTCTCCTTTTTAGCCGGTTGGACAAAAAGACCGGCAGATAATTACTGTTTATGATGTTATGCCGAAGAAAACAGCTCAGAACCCGTGAGCTCGTAGGATGACTTCGGCATGGATAATGAATATTTCATATCATCAGAAACTCCGTGCGTAAGCCCTGAGAGTTTCCTAACGTCACTGGAATTTTACCTTTATAAAATAGGCGTTTTATGATATAATTTTAATAAATAAAGAACTGTTATTATTATAAGACCGTATGTCCTAAAAGTCAAATACTATTTAAAGTGAAAGTCGGAGTAAGGATGCGTTTTGAAGGAAAAACAGCTTTTGTTACCGGTTCAAATGGTTTTGTAGGTTCATTTTTAATTGAGCGTTTATTACAGGAGGGGGCGAAGGTAAAGTGTCTTGTACGTAAAACCAGTAATTTACGATGGCTAAGGGATTTAAATGTAGAATTAGTTTATGGCGACGTTACTCATGTGAAAAGCTTTCAGGCGAATTTAAAAGACGTTGATTTCATATTCCATATAGCGGCGTTAAAACATTCTGCGAAAGAGAGTGATTATAAAAAAAATAACGTTATTGCAACCGGGAGCCTGCTGAAAGCCGCGAAGAGTGAAGCTTTAAACCTGAAGAAATTTATATTTTTAAGCAGCATGGCGGCAATGGGATGTTCAAAAAAAGAAAAGCCCCTATGTGAAACGGATGATTGTACTCCTTTGACTCATTACGGTGTAAGTAAGGCTGAGGCTGAAAAAATAGTATTTGAGTATCAGAAGTATTTCCCGGTTACGATAATTCGTCCTCCGGCCGTATATGGGCCGAGGGATGAAGATATACTCGCGATGTTTAAGGCTGTTAAGGCCGGGGTTCGCCCTGTTTTTGGTATTCAAAAAAGATATATCAGCATGGTTTATATCCTTGATTTAGTAGAAGCGTTGCTTTTGTCAGCGCTTTCTGAGAAAGCTAACGGCAAAATTTATATAATAGCTGAAGATAAATACTACACCTGGAAGGAAATTCAGGATGCGGTCGCGAAAGCTTTGGATGTTAAAGCAATTACAATAAAAATTCCGAGAACAATTTTGTTTAGCGCAGCAGTAATAGCCGAATTATTCTCCGGAATAACGGGAAAGAATGTTTTACTGACAACCCATAAAGTCCGGGAGTTAACCGGAGATTGGGTGTGCAATATCGGAAGAGCAAAAGAAGATCTTTGTTTTAAGCCTGAATATGATATAAAAAGAGGCATGCAGTTAACGGCAAAATGGTATATGGAAAATAAATGGCTGTAATAAGAACAAATTTGAAGCCCGAAACTCGAAATTCGAAATAAGGAGGATGATTTTATGGAAGAAAAAATGAAGGATCAGGAGATTTTCAAAATAATGTTTATGCAGCTGCTGTATACGTTTCAGAATGCTGCGGTAATGCAGCTGGGGAAGATCATGAATCCGATGACAAACAAAATAGAAAAGAATCTTGCGCAGGCCAAAGGTACTATTGAGATGCTTAGAATGCTTAAAGCAAAAACCGCGGGTAATCTGGAAAAAGAAGAACAGGAGATGATAGATCAGGTAATACTGACTCTTCAGTTAAATTATGCCGATGAGGTTGAACGTGAAAATAAGACTCCTGAGGTAAAACCTGAAGAGAAGAAAGATAATGGATGAAAAAGTCCTTACAAAAATAAGGAAAATATTTGACAGAGACAGATTAAAAACCTCCAGAGAGGAGCTTATTGCGTATTCCTATGACGGATTTATTAAAGAATGCCTTCCTGAGGCTGTTGTTTTTCCTGAGAGTACTGAAGAAGTATCAGAATTGGTTAAGCTGGCAAATGAGGAAAAGTTCCACCTGACTTCAAGAGGTTCAGGGTCCAATCTTTGCGGCGCTGCAATTCCACAAAAGGGCGGTGTGGTAGTCTGTTTTTCAAAAATGGATAAGACAATTAAAATAAATAAAGACAATAGGTATGCTGTTGTTCAGGCAGGGAAAATACTGGAAAACTTGCAGAGGGAATTGGAAGATTATGATTTGTTTTATCCTATTGATTTGGGGTCAGCGCGTATTGCGACAATAGGCGGTTCTGTGGCGCTTAATTCCGGAGGAATGAGATCTTTGAAATATGGAGTTACCCGGGATTATCTGATTGGCTTAAAAGTTGTATTGCCGTCAGGGGATATAATAAAAACAGGGGTTTTAACCAGAAAAAATGTTGTCGGTTATGATTTGAACTCTCTTTTTTGCGGTTCGGAGGGAACTCTCGGGATTGTTACCGAAGTTACCGTCAAACTTATTGTAAAACCAAAATTTATAAAGGTTCTTCTGAATCATTATCAGAATATTGATAATGCATGCGACGCAATCAATGAAATAATGGCGAGCGGGGTAATTCCGACAGCTCTTGAGCTTGTTGATAATCTTGTAATTAATGCCGTGGAAGATTATGTGAAAATAGGGCTAAAGAAAGATGCGGCTGCTTTTTTATTGATTGAGCTTACGGGAGATAAAGATCAGGTGGAGAGAGATTCAATTGTTGTAGAAGCTCTATGTAAAAAGAATAATCCTTCAAGGTCTGAAATATCAAAAAGCGCTGAAGAAAGCGAAAAATTGTGGCTGGCAAGAAAGAGCGGTTTTGGAAGTATGGCCAGATTTAAGCCGATTTGCATAACCGAAGATGTTACAGTTCCCGTAGCATTTTTATCTGAAACAATTAAATTAATACATGAATTGAGCAAAAAACACGGAGTTCTTCAAGGGTTGCTCTCTCACGCAGGCGATGGTAATCTTCATCCCCATTTCTTGCTGGATAATAAGAATGAAGAACATAGGGTTGATGATATTATGGACGAGCTTATGCCTTTTGTAATAAGCGTTGGCGGGACCATATCCGGAGAACACGGGGTGGGGATCGGTAAAAAGAAATTTTTACATTATCAGCTTGATGATAAACAGCTTGGGCTGATGAGGAAGATTAAGAAATTGTTTGACCCGAGCGGGATTTTAAATCCCGGAAGTTTTCTTGATTGACAGAGCTGTAAAAAAGGAAAAAATGACAAGAAGAGAAAGAGTGTTAGCTGCGATAAATCATAAAGAACCTGATAGGATACCAAGGGATCTTGGAGGCATGGATTCTACGGGCATACACGGTGTTGCTTATAATAAATTAAAAAAATATTTAGGCATTGAAGACGGAAAAACGCTTGTCTATGATCCTTATCAGCAGGTTGTTAAGGTGGAACTTTCCGTACAGGAGAAAATTAAGGGCGATGTACTTCCTGTAATAATAGAACCTAAAGAGTGGAAGACGGGAATATTGTCCGATGGCAGCGTATGTGAGATACCAAAAAAGTGGAATGAAAAAATATTGCCGGAGGGAAAAAGGATTGCTCTGAATGATAAAGGCGAAGAGATAGCAGTAATGCCTTCCGGTTCGTATTATTATGATTCTATTAATCCTCCCTTTTATAATGTTGAAACCCTCGCGGACCTTGATAAAAACTTTAACGCCTTTAAAGGCATGGATTGGCCGTTTTTTGCGGATGAAACATTTGAGGACATTGAAAGAAGAGCAAAGAGCCTTTATGAAAAAACTGATTTTGCTTTAATGGGTAATTTTTGTGCGCATATCTTTGCCGGCGGGCAAGGACTCCGGGGCTATGAAAAGTTCATGGAAGACCTGTATGTTAATCCTGAGTTGGCGGAAGCGGTTATGGACAGACTGGCAGAAACATATATCAAGAGATTTGAAAAATATAAAGATACGGTTGGAAAATATGTCCAGATCATAAATGTAAATGATGATCTGGGGACCCAGGAGGCCTTGCAGATATCTCCTCTGATGTATCGTGAAAAAGTAAAACCTTATCAGAAAAAACTTTATCAGTATATAAAAAAGAATTGGAAGGGAAAACTTTTTTTTCACAGTTGCGGCAGTGTTGTTGATATAATACCTGATCTTATAGAGATAGGAATTGACATCCTTAATCCGGTTCAGTATGCGGCCAGAGGGATGGAGGTTAAAGAATTAAAAAAGAACTTCGGGAAAGATCTGGTTTTTTGGGGCGGAGGGTGCGATACTCAAAAAGTGCTGCCTTTCTCAACATCCGAGAAGATTAGGGAAGAAGTTAAGAAACAATCCGATATACTGGGTGCCGGAGGAGGTTACGTTTTCTGTCAGGTACACAATATTCAGTATGACATTAAGCCTGAAAATATAATGGCTCTTTACACCTAGAAAAGACGGCTGCCTGGATGTTTGGCCAAAAAAGGAAAAACGAACGGAGGAAAAGATGCAAAAATTATTTTTATTTTTGTTTTGTGCGATAATATTTGCCGGATGCGGCGGAACGGCAAAAACAGTTAAAGCGGCGACTCTGCCGGTGAAATATAATATTGGGCTTTCTGAGAATTTTGACGGTGATATAGCTCCGGGGAATGTCACGGAAATGGTTGTTAAAGAATTGACCTCCTGCAACCAGGTTAAATTTGTGGACAGAAGAAAAATCAAAAGCGCAATTGCCGGGCAGGCGGCCCTGTTGGCGGAGGGTCCGGCGGACAATATTAAGCTCGGGGAGCCGATGCAGTATATAATAACAGGCTCGGTAATACCCCTGGGATCAAAAATGATAGTGCGGCTTTCGCTTCTAAACGTACAAACGTCTGCTACCGAATCATCGATAACATTTGAATATAAGAGAGCGGAAGAAATACCAGGCAAAATAAAGGCCGCGGTTTTGGAGCTAATGCAGCGATTTTCGGGGCAAACGTATAAATGAAAGAACTGAATAATCTTCCGGACAGATGCTTAAAATGCGGGTTCTGCCTGAACTCCTGCCCGGTATACAAAGATCTTAGAGAAGAAATAGTTTCGCCGAGAGGTAAACTCCGTCAAATAAAGGCCCTTTCAAATAACGAGGTAGCCTCCGATAAATTTATTTTAAAGGTAATGAAAAATTGCCTGATGTGCGGGGCTTGTTATAAAAATTGTCCGAGTTCGCTTGAAATTCCCGCTGCTATTCAAAATCTAAGAGAAAAACTATTCAAAAAATACGGTCACGATCTAATAAAACGCGGAATGAAATATGTTATGAATAATAATAACACCCGCGCGCTTTCTGCGTTCTGGGCCAGGGTTGTTTATAATAATTTTATTGATTCTCTCCCGTTAAAAATTCCCGCCGGAGCTTTGAATTTGAACGATATACCGAAACCTGCAGCGCCGCTTTCTCCTGTAAAACTAAAAAATGACGGCTCAAAGAAAATATTTTACTTTGCCGGCTGTGTGGATAAATACATCTATGGCGATACGGCAAGGAGTGCTGTAAGAGTTTTAGGCAAACTTGGCTATGATGTCCTGGTCTCAAAAGATGAAAGATGCTGCGGTGTGCCGATGCTTATAAGCGGAAATACAAAATCAATTATTAAAAATGCGAGGAGAAATGTTGACCTGATGACCCGTCAATATTTTGACTATATAGTTTTCACCTGCCCTACCTGCGCGGTTGCGTTTAAGGAAAAGTATTACGGAATATTTTACGAGGATCCTGAATATACAAAAAAACTGAAGTTGCTTGAACCTAAATTCCTTGAAATAACGCAGCTTCTGGCGAAAGAAAAAAGATTAAAAACAATTATGAATGAGATTTCACTTAAGGCGACATATCATGACCCCTGTCACATGGTGAATACATTGAATGCGATTAAAGAACCAAGAGCTGTAATGGCGATGATTCCGGGCCTAACGTATATTGAAATGAACCCTGAAAAAACGGCGCAATGCTGCGGTTCGGGAGGTTTCTATCATGTCTATTTTCCTGATATCTCAAAAAGGATTGGGAAAGGAAAGGTTGAAACTATCAAGAAAACACGAGTGGAAACAGTCCTTACATCCTGTCCGGCCTGCAAAATGCAGATAAACGGACTACTGCGCAAAGCAGGGAGTAGTGTAAAAGTAATGCATATAGTTGAACTCATAGATAGGCTGTTGAAGTAAGGATACTCTTGTGTTAAAATCAATAAAAGGCGGTGTTATATGATGGAAGAGGTTATGAGTGCGCCGGATATTGTAATTTGTCGTTTGTCATTTGTAATTTTCTTTTTAAGGAGTAAAAAATGGCCATAAAAAGTTATTTTTTAATAGTTGGTTTAACAGTTTCTTTTACTTTGTTAATTGGTTGTGCCAAAAAAGGAGAGACTGTTAAAATAGGGGTTGGGACTGCTTTAACCGGACAAGAGAGTGCGATTGGGCAGGACATATCTCATGCCGTAGAATTGGCAATTGAAGAAGCCAACGCCAAGGGTGATTTAAAAAAGAGAATTGAATTTGTTGCTTATGATGATAAGTCTGATCCTAAAGACGCTGTGACTGTAGCACACAGATTTTCTAATAATTCGGATATAATAGGGGTTGTTGGACATCTTGTATCGAGTTGTGCAATACCGGCCTCGGAAATTTATAACAAAAATGGTTTGGTTATGATTACACCTTCAGCGACAAATCCTAAACTAACAAAGAATTCATTTAATAATGTTTTTAGAACATGTGCGACAGATGATGTTCAGGGTGTTGCAATTGCCAAATTTATTGCTAATACACTTAAGAAAAAGAAAATCGCGATTATTCACGATCGCCAGTCTTATGGACAGGGCCTGGCGGAAGAAGTTAAAAAAAATTCCATAAACCTGGGAGTAGGAATATTAGCATTTGAAGGGATAACAGTGAAGGAGATGGATTATTCGTCCGTATTAACCAAAATAAAGTCAACGAATCCGGAGGTTGTCTTTTTTGCGGGTATGTATAATGAAGGTTCGCTGATCTGTAAACAAATGGCTGATTTGGGATTAAAAGCGCTTTATATGAGCGGAGACGGTTGTTATAATCCTATTTTTATAGAGCTGTCGGGAAAAAAATGTGAAGGAGCTGTTGTTAGTTTTGTGGCTCCGCCTTTTGAGGAGATTGAAACAGCTGAAGAATTTGTAAAGAAGTTTAGAAAAAGGTTTGGAGAAATCCAAACCTACGCGCCGTATGCCTATGATGCAGCTAACCTTATTATTGAGGCTTATAGACAGACCGGAACCTCTGATAGAAAAACAATCTCTGAAACCATGAAGAAAATTAAAAATTTTAACGGGGTTACCGGGAATATTGAATTTGATGAAAAAGGAGACAGGAAACATACGAAATTTTATTTTTATAAGGTCAAAAACGGCAAGTTTCAGTGGATCAAGGAATAGGCTGCTTTTTAATTTATGTGTGGAATATACGGGGTCATAAGTTTTGACGGTGCAAAAATAGAAGAGAGTTGGCTTTTGCGTATGGGTGTGCTTTTAAAACACAGGGGCCCTGATTCCTCTAACATTAAACTGTATAAGAAAAAAAATCTGTTATGTTTTCTTGGTTCAAATAGACTTAAAATAATTGATCTCTCTGATGCTGCTAATATGCCTCTTGAAAATGAAGACGGTTCAGTATCCGTAGTTTGTAACGGAGAGATTTATAATTACCAGGGGTTAAAGCAACAACTTCAAAAAAAAGGCCACCGTTTTAAAACTAAGACTGATTCTGAAGTTATCCCCCATGCTTTTGAAGAATATAATGTGCGGTGTTTTTCACAGTTTGACGGTATGTTTTCGATCGCTCTTTGGGATGAAAAAAATGGACGTTTAGTCTTAGGTAGAGATCCAACCGGAAAAAAACCGCTTTATTATTATTATGACAGAAAGAAATTTGCGTTTGCTTCAGAGATAAAAGCACTGCTTTCACTGCCTTTTGTGAGTAAAAAAATTAATGAAAAAAAGATACCGGAATATCTGACCTACGGCTATATAAACGGACCGGAAACTTTTTACGAGGGTATTTATGAGCTTCCGCCGGCTTCTTTTCTTGCCGTTGAGTCTGATGAAATAAATCAGGTGGAGAAATATTGGAAACTTGAATTCAATGAAAGGAATGTTAAACATAATTATTCGTTCGCTGAAGCAAAGAAAGGCGTAAGAGATAAGGTGGTAAATGCAGTTTCAAAACGCCTTGTAAGTGATCTCCCGCTTGGGGTATTGCTGAGCGGGGGCATAGATTCTGCGATTATTACAGGTGTTATAAGCTTATTATTGGATAAAAAAATAGATACATTTACTGTTGGATTTGAAGATAATCCAAGTTTTGACGAAAGAAAACCCGCCTCTTTGCTGGCAGGATATTATAAAGCGAAACATACCGAATTGTCTGCCAGCGTAAAAGACATTTCTCTCCTCGATAAAATTGTTGACTACTATGATATGCCTTGCGGAGATCCTTCAGCTCTGCCTACTTTTATTGTATCCAAAATGGCAAGACAGAATGTTACTGTGGCTTTAAACGGTGACGGAGGTGATGAGGCTTTTGCGGGCTACGACAGGTTTAAGGCTGCGCTTTTAGCGGAAAGAATACCGGATTTTATTTTTACTGCAGGCAGAAGGCTTTCTTCTTTTATACCTAGAACTGATGATTATCACGGGTTTAGAAACCGTTTGGAAAGATTTTTTGGAGCTGTCGGAAGCAAAGAGATAATGGTCAGGCATCATTCTTGGATCTCAGTGTTTAATAAAGAGTTGCTTAAAAAAACATATAAGAAAGCATATAAAAGTGAGAAGTTTATGTCTGAAGATTTATATTCAGTTAACCTAAAAGATCTTCCGTTGCTACATAAGCTGTTGTACTTAAATATGATGACGTACCTTCCTCAAGACCTGAATGTCAAGATGGATAGAATGTCTATGGCTAATTCCCTGGAAACCAGATCTCCTTTTCTTGATAAAGAAGTTCTGGAAACGGCCGCGCATTTACCTCCGGATTTTAAAATAAAAAGAGGTGTAACGAAATATGTTTTAAGAGAAGCTTTTAAAGATATTCTTCCTGAAAATACATTTTCAGCCGGAAAACATGGTTTTGGGATTCCGCTTTCTTCCTGGTTTAAAGGCGAGCTGGGGAAATACTTTGAAAGCAAAATGCTGAATGTTAAACCGAATTGCTCGACTTATATTGATTTAGATATTGCACGAGGGTTATATAGTGAACATATTTTTGGAAAGAGTGACAGGTCAAAAGAATTATGGCTGCTGCTTCAATTGGAGCTCTGGCTTAGTCATAATAACTTCTAAACCTTAAATTACGAAATAGAAATATTCAGGTTGCAGTAGATAAAAGCATGCAAATTTATTGTTTATTCAGTAAAACCAGGAATAGCTACTCTGTTTATAGCTCATTATATTCAAGTAGAGAAACCTCCGTGATCGGCTCCCCGGCCTATTTAATAATTTAGGATAGTTTAGGGATGAGACAGGGTTGTTTAGATATTGACTTTTAAATAACTTTGTGTGATAATACCTAAAATACCTTTTGGGAGGTGTTTAGTATGAAAAAAATAGTTCTGATTGCTTCAGTGATATTTGTGTCTGCTTCAATGAATGCCATTGACATATATACAAGGACCCCGAAACAAAAGAAAAGCGTTTTCAAGTCTGAAACAAAAGAAGTTACCGTGGAAGAGGCTCCAAAATATGTAGTACCAAGGCCTGATAAAACTATCTGCCCTGTAACCGGGGTTCCTATTGATGTTGATGATAATACGCCTACCTCGAGTTATCAGAATAAAAATTACTATTTCCTGAATGAAAGTGTGAAAGCCCAATTTGACAAGGATCCTTTTAATTATGCAAAATTAATTGAGACGTGTGATATTTGCGGTAAACAGGAAAAGAAGACAAGAGGAAGATCAAGTTTTCTTGATTTTAAGTATAATGGAGTAATATATCATTTTGATACAGTTTTACACAGGGAAGAATTCAAGGCTGATCCTGCGAAGTATATAATAGGAAAAGAAAATTATGGCTCAAAGCAAAAAGGAAAAAAGAAACTTAAGCCAAAAACGCTCCCTGTAAAGCCGAAAGAAGCAGTATCTCCGGATATTAAAAATGTTCCGCCTGTTTTAAAGGAGCAAGAAGAAGCGACTGAAGAAGAAACTGAGGTACAAGAAGTTGTGATTCCTGAATCAGAGCCTGTTGTTGCGCCTGCGCCAGATGTTTCAAGAGAAGAAAAGATAGAAGAGAAGACAAAGGAGTAGCTTAAGCGAATTATATGAAAAATATAGACACCGTCCGCCTCTAATAGAGGCGGACGGTGTTTTCATGAGAGGGGTATATGCCAAAGCGTACGGACATAAAAAAAATTCTGCTTATCGGTTCAGGGCCTATCGTAATAGGCCAGGCTTGTGAGTTCGATTATTCAGGTACTCAAGCCTGTAAAGCACTCAAGGAAGAAGGATATGAAGTTGTCTTAGTTAACAGCAATCCGGCAACGATAATGACTGATCCGGAGTTTGCGGACAGTACTTATATAGAACCGGTTACTGCTGAGATGGTGGCAAAGATAATCGAAAAAGAACGTCCCGATGCGCTTCTTCCTACTATAGGAGGGCAGACGGGGTTGAATGTCGCGGTAGAACTTGCGGAAAAAGGTATACTTGCGAAATTCAATGTAGAGCTTATTGGAGCAAAAATAGAAGCGATTAAAAAAGCTGAAGATAGAATATTATTTAAAGAGGCTGTAGAAAAAATAGGTCTTTCCGTGCCTTTAAGTTTTCCCGCTTATTCGGTGGAAGATGCCGTAAACCATTCCAAGGAACTGGGGTTTCCTGTTATTATCCGTCCTGCTTTCACTCTTGGGGGCTCAGGCAGCAGTATTGCATATAATCTCGAAGAGCTTAAAGAAAAAGTAAAAGTTGGCATAGAAGCCAGCATGATTCATCAGGTGCTTCTGGAGCAATCCGTTATCGGGTGGAAAGAGTATGAGCTTGAAGTAATGAGGGATTTGAAAGATAATGTGGTTATAATATGTCCTATTGAAAATTTTGATCCTATGGGAATTCATACAGGGGATTCTGTTACCGTAGCTCCGGCGCAAACCTTGACAGATAAAGAGTACCAGATATTAAGAGATGCTTCTATAGCTATTATGAGGGAAATTGGAGTGGATACAGGAGGAAGTAACGTGCAATTCGGCATAAATCCGGACAACGGAAAGGTGGTTGTTATCGAGATGAATCCGAGAGTATCAAGAAGCTCGGCTCTGGCTTCCAAAGCTACCGGATTTCCGATTGCAAAAATAGCCGCAAAACTTGCAGTGGGCTTTACTCTTGATGAAATTCCTAATGATATAACAAAATATACTTGCGCGGCTTTTGAACCGACAATAGACTACGTTGTAACGAAGATACCTCGCTGGACTTTTGAGAAATTTCCGGGGGCAGATGAGGTCCTGGGTACACAGATGAAGTCCGTCGGAGAAGTAATGGCCATAGGCCGGACTTTTAAAGAGTCCTTTCAGAAAGCAATCAGGTCTCTTGAGATTGACAGATACAGCCTCTACTTTACAGACCAAAGGCCTTCAAAGGAAGAAATATATGAAAAACTTCGCACTCCGAATTGCGATAGGATTTATTATATCAGAGAAGCCTTTAAAAATAAAATTGATATAGAGGAAGTGTTTAATTGTACGAAGATTGACAGATGGTTCCTTGCAAATATGAAGGAACTGGTGGACATGGAAGATATTATTGTTAACGCGAAAAACAAAAAAAAAGAATTGCCGCTTGTTATCAGAGAAGCAAAAAAGAACGGTTTTTCGGATAGATATCTTGCAAAACTTTTAGGAATGAAGGAATCAGAAGTTAGGAAATTCCGTCTTAAACATAAGATTACTCCGGTTTATAAAATGGTTGATACCTGTGCATCGGAATTTGAAGCTTTTACGCCATACTTGTATTCTACCTACGAAGAAGAGGATGAAGCTCTTCCGACTAAACGAAAGAAAATAGCGATTCTCGGCGGAGGTCCGAACAGAATCGGACAGGGTATAGAGTTTGACTATTGCTGCGTACATGCCGCTTTTGCGCTTAAAGAAGACGGTTTCGAAGTTATAATGATAAATTGCAATCCGGAAACTGTTTCTACTGATTATGATACTTCTGACAGGCTGTATTTTGAACCCCTGACATTTGAAGATACTTTAAGTATTTTAAACAGGGAAAAACCGGAAGGAGTCATTGTTCAGTTTGGCGGACAGACCCCTCTTAAACTTGCGTTACCGCTCTATAAAGAAAAAATAAAGATAATTGGGACGAGTCCAAAAAGCATTGATATAGCTGAAGATAGAAAGTTGTTCGGTGCGCTGCTGAATAAACACAAGATACCTCAGCCGGAAAATGGTACTGCCAGGACTATTAAAGAAGCTATTAAGGTCGCAAGGAGTATAGGATTTCCTGTTCTTGTCAGGCCTTCATATGTTCTTGGCGGCAGGGCTATGGAAATTGTTTATGACGAAGAAAGTATGGAAAACTTTGTCAAAATGGCGATTTCTGTTTCAGGGGAACATCCGGTGCTCATTGATAAATTTCTTGAAGATGCAGGTGAAATTGACGTTGATGCAATCTGTGACGGAGAAACTACTTTTATTTGTGGGATTATGGAACATATAGAAGAAGCAGGTATTCATTCAGGGGATTCGGCCTGCGTTATTCCTGCATTTTCACTTGCTGAAAATCAGTTGGACACTATAAGAAAGTATACTTATACTTTGGCAAAAGAATTAAAAGTCATAGGGCTTATGAATATTCAGTATGCTTGCAAGGGTGATATGATTTATGTTTTAGAGGTTAACCCGAGAGCTTCAAGAACTGTTCCTTTTGTCTCAAAAGTGACAGGAATCCCGTGGGCAAAAGTTGCTGCAAGAGTTATGTCTGGAAAAACATTAAAAGAGCAAGGAATAACAAAAGAAATTACGCCAAAACATTTTTCTGTAAAAGAATCTGTCTTCCCTTTTGTAAAATTCCAGGGAGTTGATTCTGTTCTTGGACCTGAAATGAAATCTACTGGAGAGGTCATGGGAATAGATGCCGACTTTGGCCGGGCTTTTGCGAAGTCACAAATTGCGGCGAGCGCTTCTCTGCCTAAAGAAGGAACAGTTTTCGTAAGTGTGAAAAATAAAGATAAGAGGAATATCATATACGTTGCTAAACAGCTGGCAGATCTCGGTTTTAAATTAATGGCCACTAAAGGTACAGCAGAAACTCTAAGCAAAAACGGGCTGGAAGTAAAATTTGTTAACAAAGTCGGTGAAGGACGGCCAAATATTGTAGATGCCATAAGGAATAAAGAAGTCTCTTTGATTATAAATACTCCGACGGGAAAAGGTCCAAAAACTGATGAATACCATATCCGTCGGGCTGCTATAAATTACGGTGTTCCTTGCATTACAACGGTATCCGGGGCTCAAGCAGCTGTGAACGGGATAGAGTCTATTCTAAAAGGCGAACTGAATGTAAAGTCTTTGCAGGAGTATCATTCTGTTAAAAAATGAGAAAAATCCGGAGAGCTGTAAAAGAAAAAGATGAGGTCTCAAGACCCCAGTCAGTCGTAGAGCACCTTGAGGAGTTGCGAAAACGTTTAATAATATCGATTGTGTCTTTTCTGGGTCTTTTCATTGTTCTAATATACCTGCCCGGTTTCACTTTTACAGACTCTTACGGTTCCCGGATAATGAAGTTTATTCAATTATATATGTTAAACAATATAAAAAATGCGATTGCTCTTAATCTGGTTTTTCTTGATCCGCTGGAACCGATTTTTACTGTGCTGAAACTTTCTTCTCTTGCGGCTCTGGTTGTCCTGGCTCCGCTATTTATTTATCAGCTTTACGCTTATTTGAAACCGGCCTTTACAAATAAGACGAGTAATTATCTTGCTGTTTTAATGTTTGGTTCCGAAATATTTTTTATAATTGGCGCAGTATTCTCTTTTTGTTTTCTTATACCGGCGTCTTTTGACATACTTATCAGTTTTGGCTTATCCACAGGCGCCAGCCCGGTTCTTAGCATGGGTAAATTCTTTGATATGTTTCTCTGGATGTTTTTGCTCTTTACTATTTCATTTGAGCTTCCGGTTTTAATCGGCGTGCTTTCTAAGGCGGGTATTGTTACCGGTAAAATGCTTTCAAAGATGAGAAAACCGGTTTATCTTGTTCTTGTTATTTTTTCGGCTGCTGTAACTCCCGATTCTACTATATTTTCTATGTCAATACTTTCGGTGTTGTTAATAATTTTATTTGAATTTGGAATTATCTTGTCTCATATTTTTGAAAAAGGGGGGAATAAATGAGTGTTACAGTGCAATTTCTTGGGGCTACGCGTACGGTTACAGGATCAAAGTATCTTTTAACGGCAGAGCAAGGAAAAATATTTGTTGATTTTGGAATGTTCAGGGGAGAGGAGAATTTAACTCAAAAGAATTATGAGGAGTTTGATTTTAATCCTGCGGAAGTCCAATATGTAATTCTTACTCATGCGCATATAGACCACAGCGGACTGATACCAAGGCTTGTGAATAAAGGATTTAGAGGAAAGATTCTTTGTACAAAACCTACGATGGATCTTTGCAAAATAATGTTTCTGGACGCAGCCCATGTAGAAAGCATAGAAATAGAATGGCGTAATAGAAAGAGACAGAGGGCGGGTAAGACACTTTTACAGCCTGTTTATAACGCTCAGGATGCAGCCTTTTGTATGCAGTATTTTGAAGCTGTGGAATATAACAAATTAAAAGATTTAAAAAACGGATTTAAAGTGCGCTTTAATGATGCGGGGCATATACTGGGGTCTTCTATTATTGAGCTCTTTACAAAGATTGACAATAAAGAGAAAAAACTTGTTTTTTCGGGCGACCTGGGAAATGAGATGCAGGAAATAATCAAAGATCCGGAAAAACTTGAATTAGCGGATTATTTATTTATAGAATCAACATATGGTGATCGTCTGCATAAAGGGAAAAAAGAGACTTTTAAAGAGTTTGAAAATGCTATTACCAGCGCGAATAAGGATAAGGGGAATATCGTAATCCCCGCTTTTGCTGTTGAACGAACGCAGGAGATTGTATATGAACTTTCGCAAATGTATAAAAAGAACAAGCTGGATGGGTTTTCAGTCTATGTGGATTCTCCTTTGGCTATTGCTGCTACGGAAATATTTCAAGCTAATTCAAAATATTTTGATGAAGAAACAAAAAAACTGATTGAAAAAGGTTCAAATCCGTTTTCTTTTCCTTCGTTGGTTTACTGTAAACGAATGGAGGATTCGAGGGCTTTAAACGATTTAAAAAGTAATGCAATTATTGTTTCGGCCAGCGGAATGTGTGAAGCTGGAAGAATAAAACATCACCTTAAACATAACCTCTGGAGAGAAGAATGTGTTATAATATTTACGGGATATCAGGCCATCGGAACGACCGGAAGGGCTATTGTAGAAGGAGCTAAAACTGTGAAGATCTTCGGTGAAGAGATAGCTGTGAGGGCCAAAATCTTCACCTTAGGCGGATTTTCCGGACATGCAGATCAAAAAGGTCTGCTTAGATGGCTGTCCTACTTTAAAACAAAAAAGATGCAGGTTTTTGTGGTGCATGGCGAAGAGAGAAGCGCTCTTGCCTTTGCGAATGTAATACGGCAGCGGAAACATTATAAGGTGACCGTTCCGGATTTGGGGCAAAAAGTTAAGCTATGAGGAAAATAGTAAAAGCAAAAATACTGAGCAATAAAAAGGTTTCCAGAGAATACTGGAAAATGAAGGTTTTTGCTCCTTTAATTGCGGATATAGCTGTTCCGGGGCAGTTTTTAAATATTAAGATAGGAAACGAAAATATACCTTTACTTCGCCGGCCAATGTCCATTCATAAAATTAAACCTCCGGTTCTGGAAATTCTTTATAAAATTAGAGGGCAGGGGACCGAGCTTCTTTCACGGTATAATTCAAAAGACTACCTGGAGATTCTTGGACCGCTTGGGAACGGATTTCAAACCGAGGGTATTTATAAAACCGCGATAATTGCGGGGGGCGGCTATGGGATTTCTCCGCTGCTTGCTTTGAATGACAAGCTTCGGAAGCTGGATAAAAAAATAATAACAATAATAGGGGCAAAATCGGCAGCGTTTGTATACAAAAAAGGCTTTACCGGAGTAAAAGTAGCTACTGAGGATGGTTCAGCCGGAATAAAGGGTTTGATTACAAAAGCTCTGGACAATGCCTGCTGTGGTTTAGAGGGAAATGCTGTAATATTTGCGTGCGGTCCTGACAAAATGCTTAAAGCTGTCGCCGAGATTGCAAAAACGCATAATATTTCCTGCCAGGTTTCAATGGAGAATCTGATGGCTTGCGGTGTCGGAGTTTGTCTTTCCTGTGTTTGTGCCGTTAAGCAAGGATTAAAAGAAGAATATAAAAGGGTTTGTGTGGACGGCCCTGTATTTGATTCCAGGGAAATTGTATGGTAGATTTAAGAGTGAAAATAGGTAAGTTATTGCTCCAGAATCCGGTAATGACTGCTTCCGGGACTTTTGGTACGGGAGAAGAAATGGAGGATTTCGTTGATTTGAATAAGCTTGGAGCTGTGGTGGTAAAAGGGGTTACTTTACTGCCTAGATCCGGAAATCCAGTTCCCCGTATTGCTGAGACGTTCGGAGGAATGCTCAATGCCATCGGCCTTCAGAATCCCGGAATAGACAAGTTTATCTCCGAAAAAACACCGTTCTTTAAAAAACTCAAGGTGCCGTTTATTGTAAATATATCAGGATATGAGATTTATGAATATGGAGAACTTGCAAAGCGACTTGAAGATGTTCCCGGTGTTGCCGGAATAGAAGTAAATGTATCCTGTCCTAATGTTAAATACAGCCAAGGTTCGGTTTTTGCAAAAGATCCTAAAACAGTCGGGCTGATTACCGGGCTTGTAAAGAAAAATACTAAAAAAACTGTGATAATAAAATTATCCCCCGAAGTTTCCGATATAAAAATTATAGCCAAAGCAGCGGAAGATAACGGCGCGGATGCAGTGTCTCTTATAAATACTATCTCCGGCATGGCAATAGACGTAAGAACGAGAAAACCAAAAATTAAAAATATTATCGGAGGACTTTCAGGTCCCGCAGTTAAACCGATAGGTGTAAGGTGTGTGTGGCAGGTTTACAATAGCGTTAAAATCCCTGTCATAGGTATGGGCGGTATTATGAATGCAGAAGATGCCCTTGAATATCTGTTAGCCGGAGCGGCAGCTGTAGCTGTAGGTACAGGCAACTTTATTAATCCGGCCTTGACTTTGGAAATAATCGCCGGAATTAAAGAATACATGACAACTAATAAAATAGAAAAAGTTAAGGATCTGACAGGCGGTATTACGCTGGATTGACAGGGGTTAAGGCAGCGTTGGTAAAAACAGGGAAAGACTGTCTTGAGGGGTGTTAACGAAAATCTTTTTTCCTTTTCCGGCGGCATTGGAAGTTTTTAAGAAAGAAAGGAGAAAAGTAAAAGGTGATAAAAATGCGGAGTCTTAGAAAGCGCAGTCTTTCGTCAGGATGGTATCCTGCCAGTAAAGCGGAAACGATTAAAAAGATTGAAAGCTTTTCAAAAGAAAAAATTAAATTTAATGCTGTAAAGGGTGGAAAGTATGGGGGGGTTATTCCTCATGCCGGCTGGTATTATAGCGGGGGCCTTGCGGCGGCGGTTATGCATTCTTTGGTAAGGACAGAGCCTGAACTGGTGCTTCTCTTTGGCGGGCATCTTTCTTCAGAGGAAACACCTGTTATTACTATTGCCGGAGAATGGGAAACTCCGCTTGGCAGTATGAAAATGGAAACTGAAATCTCGGCCAAAATAATGGAAAAATTCAGTCTCAAGGATGATATTTATCCTGATAATACCCTTGAAATTCAGCTGCCCTTGATAAAATATTATTTCCCGGCTGCAAAACTTTTAGCTCTCAGGTTGCCGGCCTCGATGGAAGCTGCAAAACTGTCTGAAAATATTATTAACATAATACAAAATACTTATAAGAAATATATTGTTTTGGCCAGTACGGATCTTACTCATTATGGAGATAACTACAATTTTATTCCGGCAGGAAGGGGTAAAAAAACGCTGGACTGGGTAAGAAGCAATGATAAAGGGTTTATAGACCTTGCGCTTAAACTTAAGACAGAAGAACTGCTGGAATATGCTGAAAAAAATCAGAGTGCCTGCTCCTCCGGTGCCGTAGCGGGTTTAACTTCTGCTGCCGGGATACTTGGAGCTAAAAAAGGGGAATTGTTAGGCTATAAAACAAGTTATGAAACGACTCCCTCGGATTCATTTGTTGGATATGCAGGGATAGTTTTTTAAAGTAAAAACAATTGAATAGAAACTACTTCTTGGGCCCCGCTTTTTTACCAACAGGTTTACTTCTTTTAAGGATTTTTAGTCGATAGAGGAGATTCTTAAAAATCTTTTTATAATTTATTTTTTTGTCCTTGGAGGGCTCAAGGTCGGCTAAAATAGAGTTGGTGAATTCTGTCGGAGCGTTTGAGTAAGCTCTTGCAACATCAAAGCTGATAGCGCCTTTTTTGAATAAGGCTTTTAAAGATTGATTTAAACTCTGCATGCCCTGATCTCTTCCTGTGAATATTGCAGTAGAAATCTGGCGTGCTTCATCGTTTATAATAAGATTTTTGATGGCAGAAGTTGATATCAATATTTCAACTGCCGGAATTCTCCCTTTTTTATATCCCATGGGCACAAGCTGTTGAGAAATAACGGAGTTAATCGCTCCTGCGAGTTGTGTTCTCACCTGTGCCTGCTGTATGGGGGGAAAAACATCAATTATCCTGTGTACTGTTTGAGCCGCGTCGATTGTGTGTAATGTTCCGAAAACAAGATGCCCTGTTTCCGCGGCGGTTATCGCCGTGGAAATTGTCTCCAGATCTCTAAGCTCTCCAATCATTATCACGTCAGGAGTCTGTCTGACTACCGAAGTAAGTGCGGCAGAAAAAGATTCTGTGTCTACATGGATCTCTCTTTGTTCGACAATACTTTGTTTGTTTTCATGGTGAAATTCTATAGGGTCTTCTATTGTTATGATATGGCATTTTCTCTTACTGTTAATCAAATCTATCATTGCGGCCAGGGTTGTGCTTTTGCCGCTGCCTGCGGGACCTGTAATTAATATCAGTCCTCTGTGTGTAAAAGCAAGTTTTTCAATTATAGGAGGAAGGTTAAGTTCGGAAAATTTTGGTAAAAAAATTGGAATAGGCCGGACTGAAGCCGCAAGCGTGCCTTTTTGAAGGTATGCATTAACTCTGAATCTGCTCAATCCGGTTATAGAATAGGAAAAATCCAATTCTTTTCTTCTTAGAA
The DNA here is from genome assembly GCA_043804965.1 of Candidatus Firestoneibacteriota bacterium. Lineage (GTDB taxonomy): Bacteria > Oederibacteriota > D2-FULL-39-29 > D2-FULL-39-29 > D2-FULL-39-29 > D2-FULL-39-29. Next base: position 21,007 of record JAZDIO010000219.1, read on the forward strand.
GAATAGATTTTTGTTTTTCTGTAAGAAGGGATTCAATAATACTTCTGCACTCTTCAGGTGAGAGTTTTTTGTTGTTCATTTGTACTACTTCACCGTCAACCCTCAGACTGATTGGAGTATTGGCAGAGAGGATAATGTCAGACGCTCTTTCATTTAACGCAATCTCGCATAGTTCTCTGAAATTCAGCACGATACCTCTTTTATTAAGAATTTTACCAACACTACTTAAAAGCATTATAAAATATTGTGCAATATAAGTCAATAGCTGGTTTCGTAAAGTTATTAATAATGTTATTTATTGCGAAGATGGTTTTGAAAACTCCTGCCGGTAAGCCCGTGGTGTTTTACATTGTTGTTTAAATTACATTAAAGTTATGCCTAGGGCTGAACAGTTTCACAAAATCCTTTAAAACCCTTTTGAAATATGATAAAATACTTCTGTGCTGATGTAGCTCAGTTGGTAGAGCAATTGATTCGTAATCAGTAGGTCGCCGGTTCGATCCCGGCCATCAGCTCCATTAAAAAGATTCCGTTTATATGAAACCGGAAAGCTTTGGCGGTCAAACAAGAGATTCTGAATAAAAAGTATCAGATTCTGGGATGACAAAAAAATGTATAAATTAAAAGCGTATTGCATAGCCATACTATTTTTGGCGCCGCTTTTTGGCGATACTTACCCTATTTTTCAGTATTTTAATGTCCTTATTAATAATTCAAAAGTCGGTTATTCTTCTGTTATCATAGAAAAATCAAAATATAACGATGTAGACTGCTTAAAAGAAACTGAGTATATGTTGTTTGAAATTAACCGTTTTGAGAGTAAGATAAAAATGGAGACAAGGGCGGAGCTGTTTTATACTGAAAAATTGGCGCCTTTGGGATTTAAGGCTGTTGAAACTATGTCGGGGCAAGAAAAAGTGATTGAAGGCTCAATATTGAATAATAAATTGTTTCTGACTGTAAAGTTGGCGGGAGCAGTGGAGAGGAAAGAACTTGTTTTCCCTGCTGACACTATTTTTGACGATATGGTTGATGATAAATTGCGGCTTTCTCCGCTGGTTGGGGGAAGCAGCCTGAAGATTAAAATATTTGACAAGAGTAATTTAAAGTTTACGGATGTAAAAGTCAAGGTACTGGGGGCTGTTAAAGAAGAAATTAACGGGAAAGAAGTCGCGGGTTTTTCCGTGGAAGCAGAGATGTACGGGGTTAGTTCCTTTCATGTTGTTGACGAAAACGGTTTATCTTTGAAATCAAGTTTTCCTCAGATGGGCATGGTCTCTGTAAAGACTACAGAAGAGGATGCGAAAAAGGCGTTTTCCACAGGAGTGGATATTCTGGCTGATTTTACCATAAAATCAAATAAATCAATAACTGACCCAAAAATGGTTAAAGAAATGAACTGCAGTATTATTTTTACCGACGGTCTTCCTGCCGCCTTTACGGAGGAGAGCATAAAAAACACTTCAATACGCATACTGAAAGACAATATGGCAATCTGTACTTTAAGAAGAGAAGTGTTTGATGAAACAAAAGCAGTTTTACTGCCGATAAAAGAAAAATCCGCAAGAAAATACCTTAAAGCAACTCCATATGAGCAATCTGAGGATCCTTTAATAAAAAATACTGCGGCCGGAATAATCGGACAGGAAAAGAATTCATATAAAGCAGCCGGTTTGATTATACATTGGGTAAACAAGGTTTTGAAGAAAAAAGCTGATTATAATGTGGCCTTTGATACCGCTAAAGAAACAATTATCAAAAAAGAAGGAGACTGTACTGAACATTCAGTGCTGGCGAGCGCGCTTTGTAAAGCGGCGGGCATTCCTACAAAAATCTGTGGCGGCATAGTACCGGTATATAACGTATTTTTATATCATATGTGGCTGGAAATTTATACGGGGAACGACAAATGGGTGCCTATGGATCCTACATTTGACGAGGTGATATTGGATGCTTCTCATATTAAGATATCCGAGGGTGTTCTTGACGATGAAGGAAAATTCAAACTTATGCTGGATATATTAAGCTATTTCAAGAAAGTAGAAGTACAGGTATTTAAACTCGAATACATGCAGGGGGAGCGATGAGTAAGTACGAAACAGTAATAGGATTGGAAGTACATGTACAGCTAAAAACTGCTACAAAACTTTTCTGCGGCTGTTCCACAAAATTTGGGGCGGAAGCAAATACGCAAACCTGTCCGGTATGTGAAGGCCTTCCTGGTGTTTTACCGGTGTTGAATAAAAAAGCCGTGGAATTTGCGATAAGAACGGGGCTGGCCTTGAATTTTAAAATTAACGAATATGCAAAATTTGACAGAAAAAATTATTTTTATCCGGATCTTCCGAAAGGGTATCAGGTTTCCCAGAAAGACCAGCCTTTCTGTGAACAGGGAAAACTTGAGATAAGCGTTAACGGCGTGAAAAAAGTAATAGGGATAACAAGGGCGCACCTTGAAGAAGACGCAGGCAAGCTCATTCATGCCGGTGCATCCGGGCAGATTGGAGATGCTGAAATAAGCCTGGTGGATTTAAACAGGACCTGTGTTCCCTTGCTTGAAATAGTTTCAGAACCGGATATAAGATCCCCTGAAGAAGCTTATGAATACCTTAGTACTTTAAAAAGTATCCTTCAGTATATCGGGGTTTCCGACTGTGATATGGAAAAGGGGTCTTTAAGGTGTGACGCAAATATTTCCCTCCGCCCGTTCGGACAAAAAGAGTTTAACCCTAAAGTTGAGATAAAAAATCTAAATTCGTTCAAGAATGTTAAGGATGCTCTGGAATATGAAACGGCGAGGCAGACGGAGTGCCTTGATGCGGGTGAAAAGACATTTCAGGAGACCCGCCTTTTCTCTGCAGCGAAGGGAACCACCACCCCGATGCGCTCAAAAGAAGAGAGTAACGATTATAGATATTTCCCCGAGCCGGATCTTGTCTTGAATCATATTACAGAGGAGAGGATAGAAGAAATCAGGAAAACCCTGGTGGAGCTTCCGGATGCAAGGCGTGCGAGATTTATAACTGCTTACGGGCTGCCTGAATATGATGCGGGAGTTCTCACTGCTTCAAAAGCAGTTGCAGATTACTTTGAAGTCTGTACAAAGTTGAATAAAAATTACAAGGCAATCAGTAACTTTGTTATGGGTGACCTTATGGGGTTTTTGAAAGCTGCCGGGCTTGATGTTGCCGAGTCGCCCGTAAAACCGGAAAATTTGGTTAAACTGGTAAAACTTATTGATGATAATGTTATTTCGAGCAAAATGGCAAAAGGTGTGTTTGAAGATATGTTTAAAGAAGGCGCTGATCCTGAAGCAGTGGTGAAACAAAAAGGGCTTGTGCAAATCACGGATGAAGGTTCTATAGGCAGTATCGTTGATAAGGTGCTTTTGAATAATCCTGCTATAGTTTCGGAATATAAGAGCGGAAAGGATAAGGTAATAGGTAATCTTGTCGGGAAAGTTATGAAAGAATCTGCCGGCAAAGCTAATCCGGGATTGGTAAATAAAATATTAAAAGAAAAGCTGAGAAAGTGAAATACCGTTACGAACGTTTCACGTTTGCGCGTTACGCATGTTTTATGTTAAGGAGTTTTTATTAATGCCACAATAATGTAAAACGTTAGTAACGTTCGCTTGTGTAACGTGTAACGATATTTTTATGGAGGTATTTTGAATCAACCTGTTAAAGTCGGAGATAAGATAACGCTGAGGATCGACAGTGTTGCAAATAGCGCGGACTCTGTAGGTAAATATGAGAACTTTATAGTCTTTGTTCCGTTTTCCGTTCCGGGGGACGAGGTGGAAGTCTTAATTACGGAAGTAAGAAAAAATTTTTCCCGCGGAAAATTGATTCAAGTAATAAAACCCTCGCCGTTCAGGGTAAAACCTGAATGTCCTGTTTTCGGGGAATGCGGCGGTTGTCATTGGCAGGAGATTGATTACAAAAAACAACTTGAATATAAAAAGCAAATTGTCGTCAATGCTTTTAAAAAATTTCAGGATGTGAAAATCAATGATGTCCTACCTGCGAAAGAACCGTTTTTCTATCGTAATAAAACACAGTTTCCCGCGGATACCGTACAGAAAAAACTCGGTCTCTTTTCTCTTCGCAGTCATTTTGTAGTTGATGTAGAGTATTGCCCTCTTGTTAGTAAAGATATTAATGCGATTTATGCCGAGATCAGGAATTACCTCAAAAAAACCGGTTTTGATATCCCGACGCTTCGCCATGTGATAATCCGAGCTTCCGAGACTACCCGTGAAGCGGTTGTAACTTTTGTTTTAAAAAATGAGGATTTTATAAGGATTCACATGCTTTCGGAGCACCTGTTAAAAAAATTCCCTGAGCTGGCAGTATTGTATAATATAAACAGGGAAGATACCAACGTAATAATGGGAGATAAGCATTTTACTTACTCCAAAGACGGACGTATTTCCGAAAAACTTGACAAGATTGATTATCGATTTGCCTCAATTTCTTTCTTCCAGACAAATACTTTGCAGGCTAAAGTTATCTTCAAAAAAATAAAAGAATGGTGCAAGGATTCTGCTGAAAAAACCGCTTTAGACCTCTTTTGCGGAGTCGGCGCTATTTCTCTTTATATGGCAGAGGAATTTAAAGAAGTTGTAGGCGTAGAAGAGATGGGTCAGGCTGTTCTGGATGCGGCAGCGAATGCGGAAAAAAATAATATAGAGAATTGTGAGTTCCTAAACGGTAAATCGGAAAGGGTTTTGGTAAAATTAATGAAACAAGGCTTTAAGCCGAATACAATTTTATTGGATCCGCCAAGAAAAGGTTGCGAGCAGGAGTTGCTCCACCTGATCCCAAAGACCGGCGCGGATACGGTTATTTATCTTTCTTGTGATGTAATGACGTTAGCCCGGGATTTAGAAGTGCTTACAAAACACGGGTTCAAGATAGAAGAGGTTATACCCGTCGATATGTTCCCGATGACGTATCATATTGAGACGCTGGTAAAACTGAAGAAAAAATGAAACTCTGCTGTGAAACATTTGGTCTTATGGACGTTATCTCGGTTTGCCAACGGATGTTGGCAAGTATATATTGTACATATCGAGAAAAGCTTTGCTTATAGACTTTTAGACGGTTTATATCAGCGTAATCTAAAAGCCTTGCAATCAGTGGGGTTTTTTTAGTAAAGGAGTTCTATTATGTTGAAGACAGCTATTTTGGCTGCGGAAAAGGCGGCTTATATACAGAAAGAGAATTATAGAAATTTAAAAAAGGTAATGTATAAGGGGGCGAAGAACAATCTGGTGACAAAAGTTGATTTGGAGAGTGAGAGGGTTATAATTTCAACCATAAACAGGGCGTATTCTTCTCACGGGTTTATAGCTGAGGAAAAAGGCACGCGAAATCAGAATAGTGAATATTGCTGGGTGATAGATCCTTTGGATGGTACAGTAAATTATGCTCACGGTTTTCCGATGTTTTGTGTTTCAATAGCTCTCCAGAAAAACAAAGAGACCGTGCTTGGGGTTGTATATGCGGCTGTATTTAACAAACTATTTACGGCAGAAAAAGATAAAGGAGCCCGCTTAAACGGCAGAGAGATGAAAGTTTCACAAACTCCTGAACTTGAAACTGCGCTTCTTGCAACCGGCTTTCCTTATTCTGTTCAAAAAGCACCGGGATGTAATTTTAAACATTTTGAGAGTTTTTGCAGAAAGGCGCAAGCCGTAAGACGGTCTGGTTCGGCGGCTCTTGACCTTTGCTATGTCGGCTGCGGTGTTTTTGACGGGTTTTTTGAGCAAAATTTACAGCCCTGGGATACGGCAGCCGCAGTACTTTTTATTGAGGAAGCCGGCGGGAAAGTTACCGACTACAAAGGAGTAACTTTTAATATTTTCAAAAACAGAATAACAGCAAGCAACGGCAAAATTCATGGAGAAATGCTTAAGATTTTAAAACCGAAGTAAAAATATTCCACAGTTTGGCGAGGCGGGATGACTGAAGGCGAACTTCAAATAGAGCAGAGGAAAGCGCCCAGATGGAAATGTTCCATCAATGTTAAGTTTAAAATAGTAAAAGAGGAAAAACTCGGTGTTTTAAAGGATATTTTTATTAGATACAAAGAAGGAGAAAGCAGGGATATCAGCGCCGGAGGGACTCAGCTTGTTTCAAAAGAGCCTTTAAAAGTTGGGGATAAGCTTACTATGAGTATTTACCTGCCTGCAACGGATAATACGGTGAAAGCGCTGGGCGAGGTGGTAAGAGTTATAGAAAAAGAGGAAGATGGGGTAAAAAAGTACTTTATTGGGATACAATATGTTGATATAATAACGGAAAGCGATGATATACTTGAAGAAATAATGGATCAAAAATTACGGACAGGAACGGCAGGAACCAAGATGTCGAAAGAAGAAGCTCTAAAGCTTGCCAGATATGAGTATTTTATCCGTCTGATAAATGAAGAATCATTCAATTTTAGGAGAAATAAAGATTGAGTAATAAGACGCAAAAAATAGCACTTATTGCCGTAGGGATCATCGGTTCCCTGATTGGCGTAATTATTATTCTTTCTGTTAATATATCGGCAGGAAGGAGTAAACTCCCGGGAAGGGAAAAGCTCAGCCCTTCGAAAGAGGCAATGTCTTTACAGAACTCTTTTATCTCTGTCGCGGATCTTGTCAGCCCTGCGGTAGTTAACATAAGCACGGAGCAGATATTGAAATACCGTTATTACGGTTATGATTACGATGATTTTTTTGACAGGTTTTTTGATTCACCTTATAGGAGGCCTAAAGAAAGATATTACAAAAGACAGGGGCTTGGAACGGGCATGATTGTTTCTGAGTATGGTTTTATTTTAACAAATCAGCATGTAGTGAGCGAAGTAAATAAAATTACCGTGGTACTTGCGGATAAAAGTGAATATGAAGCAAGTGTTGTCGCCTTTGATAAAAGCCATGACCTTGCGCTAATTAAGATTTATCCTGAGAACAAGCTTCCGAAGGTTCTCCTTGCGGATTCAGAAAAGATAAAAGTAGGCGAGTGGGCTATTGCTATAGGTAATCCGTTTGGTTATGATCATACGGTTACGGCGGGAATTGTAAGCGCTAAGGGCCGGTTATATCAGAGTAGCGATGAAAACGGCGTAAAGGCGATGCCAAATCTGATTCAGACGGATGCGGCAATAAATCCGGGTAATTCCGGAGGGCCGCTTGTAAATATCTCAGGGGAGGTAATAGGAATAAATACCTTTATTGTGTCCACCTCAGGCTCGTATGCCGGAATCGGTTTTGCCGTGCCGGTAAATGACGCGAAAGAGCTGCTAAAAAAAATTAAAGGTACTGAGAAAAAAATAGCGGTTCTAAAAAAAGAAAATGTTGCGTATTTCGGGATGAAAGTTGCAAAACTTGATGAAACAATGGTTAAAAAGTACGGACTTGCTGTAAAAGAGGGTGTCCTTATTATTTCTGTTGCGGAAGGTTCCGAGGCGGACACTGCGGGGCTTGCTGCTGGCGATGTTATAATAGAAATAGATAAAAAACAGGTCAAAACCCCGGAGGATTATGAGAAATTTATTAAAGCTTCAGATGTTAAAGAAGGTGTTCTTCTGGTAGTTAACCGCCGCGGGGTTATTTATTTTGTTGTGATAACGGGGAAAGAATGAAGAAAAAATCGCTGTTAAATACGCTGATACTTATGTCTGTTATTCTGTTTCTTTTTGGTTCCGGTTGTACTCAGTTCAGAAAGAGGGATTATAATAAAAAAATTGCCCGGCTTGCGGTGCTTCCTTTTGAAAATTTTAGCAATGATGTAAAAGGTGCGGAAGTTTCAAGAAAAAAAGTTTACGAGGCGCTGCTTAAGGGCGGTTATGAAGTGCTTGACCTGGAAAAGACAGATGCTCTTCTTCGGGATGTCGGAGTTACAGACGGAGGACAGCTTAGGGCCGTGGACCTTGCAAAAGTTGCTGAAGTTTTAGGAACAAAAACTTTTGTTACGGGAGAAGTTAAGATTTACTTTCAGGGGATGTCCTTTGAAGTACTGCCTCTTGGCCTTTTTTTTAAACGCGAGGTTAAATTAAAAATTACTGTATTGGAGGCGTTAACAGAAAAGAAATTATTTGAAAAAGAAAGAAGCGGGAGAAATTTAGAGCGCGTAGAGGATGATAAAAAAAGTAGTTTTCTTGAAAATCTCGCCGATAGCGCTATAAAAAACGCTGTTTCTGATACAATATACTCCGGGGCGGAGTTAATGGCCTGGAATATAGCCAAAGAGCTGGTTTACATTATGCCTTATTACTATGAAAATTAAATATAGGGAGGTTTTAAAATGCAAAAGTTATTAGCTGCTTTTATGATGCTTGTTTTTCTTGCAGGGTGCGGCGCTTCTTCCAGAATAGTTAAGGAAGACGCGGTATCCGTAAAAGTAACACAGAAAGTTGAATCCAGATATACGGGGCCTAAAAGAAGGGTTGCGGTTGTAGAATTTGCGAATAAAACTGTTTATGGAAAGCGGCTGGGAACCTCTGCTTCGGATATTCTTGTTTCTGAACTTGGCAAATCAGGAAAATTTATTTTGATTGAAAGAGAAAGACTTGGAAAAATTGTTGAAGAGCAGAAACTCAGTCTTACGGGTATTATAGACAGCAATACAGCGGCAAGTGTCGGGAATATCCTGGGCGCAAGCGCAATTGTTGTCGGGGCTATTTCTAATTTTGGAGTGGATACGGAATCAAGCGGTGTGATTATTACTCAAAGTAAAAGGCAGCGGGCATCCTGTACCGTTGAAGTAAGGGTGGTAGATGTTGAGACCGGAAGAGTTATTTATACGGATTCCGGTAAAGGCATTGCAGAAAAATCAAGCGGTACTTTTCTGGGTATCGGTTCTTCCTCGGGTTATGATGAAACGCTTGAGGGAGAAGCTTTACGAGCGGCAATAGTAAAACTTACGGAAAATATAATATCACAGATAAATGCCGCTCCCTGGATCTGCCATATTGCTGAAATCGCTGAGGAAAAAATATACATTGATGCAGGCAGGTTGTCAGGAATGGAAAAAGGCATAAAATTATCGGTATTTAACCCTGGAAAAGAAATTGTGAGTCAGGCTACCGGCCTGGTTCTGGGCCGTGAAGAGAAGAAAGTTGCTGTTGTAGAAATTGTTGATTTTCTTGGAGAAGACGGCGCAGTAATAAAGGTATTGGAAGGAAAGGTGCAAAAAGGAGACCTTTGTAAAATTTATGAATAAAAAACACGAGTTAATAGGTATTGGCTGGTTTGCTGCTTCACTGTTTCTTTTTATTCTTCTTTTATTCGGGCTTTTAGCGGGTTCGAATATGGGGCTTGCAGGAAGATTAATAAAAATGGCGTTCTTTTATGTTTTTGGTTATGCTTCTTTTATTGTCCCTGTGATTTTTGGTATTATCGGGTACTACGGCTTTAAAAAAGATGAACCCAAAAAGCCTGTTTATAAAATAGGAGGAATCTCTCTCTTTTTGCTTGCGTCCTGTTTGTTCCTGTACCTTATCGGTGTTTCCGCTGTAAATGAAAATATGCTTGGGTATGTTTTGGGACTGGGTCTGGAAAAACTTGTAAGCAGTATCGGCTCCTGGATTGTTTTTGGCGTAATGGTAATATTTTCCCTGTATTTTTTGGAGCTGGAATATCTTCCAAAGAATGCGATAACGGTGCTTTGGAAAAAATATCTGGAATGGAGAAAGTTCAAAAAGGAAAAGCAGGAAGAGAAAAAGCTGGAGAGGTCCAGAAAACAGGAAGTAAAAAAAGCAATAAAAGAGGAAAAAAGGCAAATACAAACATTTGAAAAGGAAAAAACAAAAACAGAGCCGGTAAGAATAGATGCAACACGAGGGGATTTTAAAGTAAAACCGGCAGAAAAAAGACAGGAAAAAACTTCCAGGTCTGTTTCAGAAGCGGAGACAGAATCTAAAGCTCCGCAGGGAGAGCTCAAGGAGTATGTCCTCCCGTCGTATTCGCTGCTTGCGGATTATGAATCAGCCGTAAAAATGGGTAAAGAAGATTTCAGGGAGAATGAAAATATTATCAAGTTGACTCTTTCTAATTTTGGTATTGAAGTAGAACCGTCAAGGACGGTGATGGGCCCTGTGGTTACCCGATATGAGGTAAAAGTGGCGGCAGGCCAGAAGGTAAATAAAATTGTTGCCCTGTCAAATGACCTGGCAATGGCTCTGAGAGCCACTCATATAAGAATAATAGCTCCCATCCCGGGAACCAATGCTGTGGGAATAGAGGTGCCGAATAAGAAATACAGCACGGTTAGTTTAAAAAGCATAATAAGCTCTTCAGAGTTTAACAATCCTTCTTACCGTCTTCCTGTTTCCATAGGAAAAACCGTGGACGGTGAAAATATGGTTGCGGACCTTGCTGATATGCCCCATCTTCTGGTTGCCGGTGCCACGGGCGCCGGCAAGAGCGTGTGCCTTAATTCGATAATTGTTTCTCTGCTTTACAAATTCAGGCCGGAGGACCTTAAACTGCTTCTTATAGACCCGAAAAGGGTGGAGTTTTCACTCTATAATGATATTCCTCACCTGTATACTCCTGTAATTACGGATGTCAGAAAAGCCTTTGAGGCGCTTAAACATCTTTGCCGCGACATGGTTGACAGGTATAATAAACTTTCCCAAGCTCATGCGAGGGATATTGTATCTTACAATAAGAAAGCCGGGGTAAAACTTCCTTATATTGTGGTGGTTATCGATGAACATGCGGATATGATGCTGCTTGCTGCGAGAGAAATTGAAGATGTTATTACGCGGCTGGCGCAGCTGGCGAGAGGTGTTGGTATACATCTTGTATTTGCCACGCAAAGGCCCTCTGTTGATGTAATAACGGGTGTTATCAAGGCAAACTTTCCGTCAAGAATCGCGCTTCAGGTGTTTTCCAAGGTGGATTCAAGAGTTATCCTTGATACGGGAGGAGCGGAAGATCTGCTCGGAAAGGGGGATATGCTTTTTTCTCTCGCGAGTTTTCCCCGTCCTGTGCGCTGTCAGTGCTCCTATATTTCTACGGCTGAGATCAAGGACATTATGGATTTCTGGAAAGAGCAGGGGAAGCCGGAGATGGTTTCTATAGAAGCTAAAAGTGAAACGGGTAATGGAGAATGCAGCGATGAAGATAATGACCTTTTCCTTAATGCTCTGGTTTTTGTAAAAGAAAGAAAACGCGCTTCCGTGCAGCTGTTACAGGGGGCTTTTCATATCAGCGGGGGAAGAGCGACGAACCTGATTTCTCTGATGGAATCCAGAGGTATAATAGGCCCAGGAATAGGGAATAAACCCAGGGATATAAATTTTGATGGAATTGAAGAGATTTTGAAAAAGAACAAAAAGGCCTGAGACTATGAGAGTATTACTGTTGTTGGTTCTTTTTACGGGTGTTTTTTTCCCGCTTAACTACGACGAAGCTATTGAAAAGCTTACGGATAGCTTTGATAATAAGCTTGAGACTTTCCGCGCCGAGGTAACACAGGAAGTGAAAATTGCGGATATGACGGAAGCCCAGGTTCTGAAAGGGACTATAACTATTAAAAAACCGGATAAAATACTGCTTGAATATACTTCTCCGGTAAAACAGAATATAATATCCGACGGGAAGACGCTATGGGTTTATTTTAAAGAGCAGAATCAGGTTATAGTCCAGGAGGTTGCAGCCGGAGAGAATAAAGATAATATTATTTTTCAGCTTCCAAAGTATCTGAAATATCTTAAGGACAGATATGTTGGGAGCCTAAAAGAAGAAGAAAAATATGAAGATAAGGAAGCTGTACTTATGGAATTTGTCCCCAAGACAGAGGGGGAAGATTTTACAAGAATTAAACTCTGGGTTGATAAAGAAAAATGGCTGCCTTTTTCGACAACGGTATATATAGGAGAAAGTAACAGTATTACGGTGCGTTTCTCAAATATCCGAACTAATGAAACTACGGAGGATTCGGTGTTTGATTTTAAGATACCTGAGGGCGTAGAGCAAATTACTTCTTTGTTGCAGTGAAAAAATAGAAAATATGGCGGGCGGGGGTTTAAATGCAGGAAAACGATATTGGTCCGAAGTTATTGAAGGAAAGGGAATATAAGGGGTTTTCGATAGAAAAAGTCAGTGATGACCTGAAAATTCAGGGCAGGTATATTGAGGCAATAGAAAAAGGAAATTTTGATTCGCTGCCCGGCGAGGTATATGTTAAGGCTTTTTTGAAAACATACGGGGATTACCTCGGATTAAACGGCCGGGAGCTGGTGGAGGAATATAAAAATCTTAAAAAACCTGCTGCTGTAATTACTCCGGATATATTCATTCATCATCCGAAGATCAGGGACAAGAGAAAACGGCTGCCTGTAAAGTTCGAAATTACTCCGGAGATTAAAATTGGAGCGCTGGCAGTTCTGGTTTTAATACTATTTTTAGTGATGATACTTGCGTTAAAAAGCTGCGTCAGTTCAGCGGGAAAATCGGAGTCAAACGCAAATCTTGAAACCTCGACTATGCCGCCGCTTCTTCTTGAGGCGGAAGTAGTCACCGATGACTGCTGGTTCGAAATAACAAAAGATAGTGAAGCTCCGGTTAAAGGCATGTATCCGAAAGGGTATACCAGGGAATGGTCGGCAAATGAAGCTTTTTATATAAAGGTCGGAAATAAGAATAATATGAAATTTACTTTTAACGGAAAACATGTGCCTATTGAAACATATAAAGATGATAACAATGTTGTGACTTTTGTTTTAAAACGGGAGGAAAATAAAAAAAATGGCAAATGAAAGTTCTTTTGACGTGGTGTCCAAATTGAATTTACAGGAAGTTGATAACGGAGTAAATCAGGCGGTAAAAGAAATTCAGACCAGGTTTGACTTCAGGGGAAGCAAAACAGAAATAATCCTTTCCAAGGAGAAAAAAGAAATCACGATTGTGTCCGATGATGAGTTCAGACTGAAGATGGTACTGGATATTCTGGAGTCGAAACTTATTAAAAGAGGGATAAGCGTGAAGGTCCTTAACTACGGGAAGGTGGAGCCTGCTTCCCAGATGACGGTCAGGCAGGTCGCAAAAATGGTGGAAGGCCTAGACCAGGAGAAAGCAAAAGAAATAGTCAAGTTGATTAAAGGTTTTGGGCTTAAAGTCAACCCTACCATACAGGGTGATCAGGTAAGGGTGGTCGGTAAGAGCAAGGATGACTTGCAGGCGGTAATGGGGCATTTAAAAGGATACACAAAGGTGCCTTTGCAGTTCACTAACTTCAAGTAACAAAGAAAATTACGATTTACGAATGACGATTGACAATTTTAAGAGGTCCACCAAAAAGCGGGTGGATGATATAATAATTATCACATTTAAAAAGACTTTATGGGCAGGTTTTTACGTGAGTAACGTGGAACGTTTTAACTAGGGAGCTATATTTGGAGTACAAGAATTATTACGACATACTTGGAATTGATAAGCAAGCTGATGCTAAGACTATCACATCCGCGTATAGAAAACTTGCTAAAAAACATCATCCGGACTATAACCCGGGGGATAAAAAGGCCGAAGATAAGTTTAAAGAGATAAATGAAGCTTATGAAGTACTCTCCGACAAAAGTAAAAGAGAGAAATATGACAGCATCGGGTCGGATTGGAATAACTGGCAGCAGTATGCGCAAGGCCAGCCGCACGGCCGTCAGCAACAGTACGGCGGGTATACTTCATCTTCCGGGAATTTTGATGAAAGTGTTTTTGGAGAAGGCGGCTTTTCTGATTTCTTCAGGACTTTTTTTGGAGGGGCGGGAAAGGAAAGGACCAGTTTTGATTCTTTCAACAATGATTATTCCCCGGCTGAAGAAGGATCTTACAGAGGTGACATTGATGCAAAGATTGAGTTAGACTTAAAAGACGCATATCTTGGAGGGGAGCGTACTTTTCAACTTTCAGTGCAGGAGGAGTGCTATACCTGCGGGGGAAGAGGCGTTATTTCCAGAAATCAGTCCTGTTCTGCCTGTGCGGGTAATGGTATTTCCGTGAAAGTTAAGAAATTGACAGTGAAGATCCCTCCCTGTATAAAAAACGGATCAAAGATAAGAATTGCCGGACAGGGAAATAAGGGGCGGAATGGAAAATCAGGAGATCTCTATTTATCCGTTAAAATACGCCCGCATCATTTCTTTGAGCTGGAAGGGAATAATCTCTCCTGCGAACTTCCTGTTTCCGTGACTGAACTGGCGCTTGGAGCAAATATAGAAGTACCTACTTTTAAGAGCAGGGTAACTGTTAAAGTTCCCCGGGGTACTCAAAACGGCTCGGTATTCCGGTTAAAAGGAATGGGTTTCTGCGCCGCGGGGACTCCGGGTGATTTACTGGTAAAATTGAAAGTTCATCTTCAGAAAAACTTGAGTGAAAAAGAAAGAACACTTTTTGAAGAGTTGAGAAAACTTGAAAAAGAGAATCCGAGAAGGGGTTTGTCGGTATGAACCTCTCCGGGCTTACGCACGGAGTTTCGACGCTAGGAAGTTTTTAGATCTTTAGAGGAGTCTAATGTCTGGTTATAAAAAGATAGAATTATACTTTGATAATATTATTAAAACACTTCTCTGTCTTTTCTTTCTTACCTGCGCGGTATCGATTTCCCTTTCTGAAATAGGGTTTTTCGGAGCTTTTTTTGCCTGGATCATCAAAATGGCGTATCTTAGAAAGTTAGAATGGAAGAAAAGCCCTGCGGACTTGCCGTTAATTGCTTTCACTATATTAACACTCATTGCGGTTTTTATAGGTGTGGATAAAGCGGGTGAATTGACTAACAGGTTTAAACCATTATCTCTTATGCTTGTATATCCTCTCATTGTCAATAATCTGAAGAGCAGAAAATCTGCGAAGGAATTTCTTTTAATAATTCTTTGTTCCGTCCTCTTGCAGTCCATAATAATTATCTATAAAGGCCTGACAACGTTAAATTTGTCTCTCGGAATTGGTGTCGGCGGAACAATGAGTGTTACTTTGACTGCGGGGGAAATAATTGCCACTACCTTGGGCTTTACTCTGTGTTTCCTTGCTGCTTCTAAGGATAAAAAGATAAAGTATTTTTCAATGATTACTTTATTTGCAGGAATCAGTGCTCTGCTTTTTACGTTAGCCCGAGGAGCCTGGGTTTCTTTTATTTCCGTAGCCGTTATTTTTACTCTGGCCTGGAATAAAAAAATATTTTTTCTTGTTTTAGCCGTGATAATACTTCTTTCCACCGGTGTATTTTATATGAAGGGAAATGTTTTTTTCAGAAAGATTGAGTCAACTTTTGATATGACTCACGGTACAACACCCGTTCGTTTTGCAATGTGGAGAAGCGGATTTCTAATGCTTAAAGATAATCCTTTGGGCCTAGGCATAGACAATGTCTATAAAAACAGCGAGAAACCTGCTTATAAGCTTACGGATCCCAAATATCCTAATTTTGGGCATTTACATAATAATTATTTACAAATAGCGGTGGAGCGGGGTGTTTTTGCCCTGGGCGCATTCTTATGGCTTTTTTTTGTTTTTATCAGGACAAGTTTAATAGGATATTTCAAAGAAGAAGATAAAGAGATAAAATTTGCGTTCTTAGGTTTGTTCCTGGCATTTTCGGCTTTTATGGTTAGCGGAATGTTTGAATACAGCCTGGGGTCGGCTATTTACGCCCCTATTATATGGGCGTTGGCGGGAATTGTAATGACGATCGGCAATGAACGGTTAAGCGAGGTAATAACTTGACTAAAGAGCTTTAAGTATGTAATATAAATGAATAAAAAGGATTAAAAGGGGCCGTGCTTTTGAGTGTTAGAAAGATATTTTCCAAATATCGGGCGTTAGGTGTTTTTGTCATAATTTCTATTCTTATTGTTATTTCAGGGACTATTATTTTTTTGCATCAGAAAGATCAAAATGAAAAAAAATTCAGGGAAGAATTAAAAGTAATAGCTGATTTTAAAGTAAAACAAATATCTTCCTGGTATAAAGAACGGATGGATCAGGCGAATTTTGAGTATAGTGGAGGTGCTTTCGGTTATGCTGTCAGGGATTTAACTGAGCATCCCTCTTCACCATTAGTGCGGTCTAAGTTGGAAGTGTGGTTAAAAAATTATGTTTGCATCTATGGTTATGAAGGTGCCTCCGTATTTGATAATAAAGGCGGGCTCTTGATGTGTGCGGATAGTAAATCCTGCAGCATGCCCAAAAACTCTGAATTAGCCCTGACTGCCTTAAAAAATGACCAAATTACCGTAAAAGACATTCATGAAGATCCTGAAAAAGATGTTAACATAGATATTGCGATTCCATTAAAGATTCAGGATGGAGAAAAAAAATTAAAGACGGGTGTTTTGGTGCTTACTATTAACCCGAAAAACAACCTCTTTCAGATGGTCTTAACCTGGCCGAATGTGAGCCGGACCGCGGAGTTGATTCTTTTAAGGCGGGAGCAGGATAAAATTGTATTTTTGAGCAAATTAAGGCATGCTGATAACGCGCCTCTGAAATATTCATATGATATTAACAGTAAAAATTTACCAGTAGGTGTTTTTGTTATTTTCAGGGAAATTCAGGGATTTATAAGCGGTTTAGATTACAGGGGTGAAAATGTGTTTGCCTACACAACAAAAGTAGCGGATACACCATGGTGGCTGATTGCCAAATTTGATACCAAAGAAGTTCTCAGTCCTGTTTCGCTTGCGGGTAAAAATACTTTATTAATAGTAGTTTCTCTGCTTTTGATCTGTGTTTTGATAGTATACCTGTTACATTACAGAGACCGCGTGTCTTTGATGAAAGAAAAAATTGCCCTGGAAAAAGAAAGAGTTGACATTTCTGAGGAGAAAAATTTCTTGTCAAAATATTCAAATGATGTGATTATGGTTATTGACAGGGATTTGAATATACTGGATGTCAGTGAAAGTGCTGCGCTAATATACGGTTACTCGCGCTGTGAGCTGCTGGATTTGACTGCTGATATGCTTGAACCGCCGGAATTAAGGCAGGGGTTTAAATCAACTGTCCATCAAATATATGAATCGGGTGAACTTGTCAAAGAATCCGTAAATATGAAAAAGAACGGTGCAATATTCCCCGTTGAATACAGTACAAGATGTTTTGAGAGAAATGGAAAACAGCTTCTGCATATGATTGTCAGGGATATTACGGGCAGAAAGCTTCTGGAAGGGCAGCTTATACAGGCGCAAAAACTTGAGGCAGTAGGACAGCTGGCTTCGGGAGTCTCCCACGAGTTCAATAATCTGCTTACTATTATCAGCCTGGCAATGGAAGAGGCCAAAAGAAAAAATACTCTGGAATTTTATTCAATAATAACGAATACTGTAATTAAAACGAGCAAACAAGCGGCATCTATAGCCAAGCGCCTGAATGAATTTGCGAAAAAAAGAAAGATTATTTATAAAAAACAGACGGTTTTTTCTATTGTGGATTATGTGCTTGAGCTTCTTGATGATCAATTTGCGAAAAAGAATATTCTGATAGAAAAAGAGTATCTTTTTAACGAAGAAGTTTATTGTGATGATTATCTCCTTATGCAGGTAATATTGAATGTAATGCAAAATGCCGTTCATGCCGTGAAAAAAGGCGGATTGATAAAGGTTTCGGTTCGTGAAAAAACCGGTGTAATTTCAGTCGGTGTTAAAGACAATGGCATAGGGATAGCCAAAGAACACCTTGCAAGGTTATTTGATCCTTTTTTCACCACTAAAGGGGCTTTTGGCACAGGAGAAGAAGCTGGTACAGGGCTTGGGCTTTCGGTCAGTTACTCTATAATGCAGAGTTTATCCGGCAATATTACCGTGGAGAGCGCGGAAGGAAAAGGCAGTACTATTACTGTGAATTTCCCTGTTATACGGAGGTTATGAAAAGAGCGGCTTTTTTAGGTTTTACTGTTATTAGTTTAGGACAGAACCGGTACGGGAAAGGAAGAGGTGAGAGATGGTTAAACCAAGAATATTGATTATAGACGATGAAGAGATGATAACAGAGCTGGTCAAAGAGATACTAAGCGATACTTATGATATTGAGAGCTCTAATTCATCTGTGCAGGGCGTTGAAAAAATAAAAGAGGGGTTTTACAATATTGTCCTTTCAGATCTTAGGATGCCCGGGTTGGACGGTATAGGTGTCCTTCAGAAGGTTAAAGAGTATTCGCCGAAAACGGATGTAATCATAATGACCGGCTTTGCAACCATTGACTCTGCGGTTGAGACCATTAAGTTTGGGGCTTTTGATTATATTACAAAACCGTTTGAAATTGATCATTTAAGGCAAAAAATTGAAAACTCCCTGGAAAAGCAAAAACTTAATGCGGAAGTTGGAAACTTAAAAGATATTGTTTCCATCTATGAAGTTTCAAAAGCATTGAGTTCCTCCATGGGATTGACACAAATGCTTCAGTTGATTCTTGATATAGGATGCAAACTGTTAAACGGCGACTCCGGTTCTATTATGCTGATGGATGATAACACTCAAGAGCTGGTTATCGGCGCTCATGTAGGGTTAAAAGAGGCGTTAGTGAAAAATTTAAGGGTGAAATTGGGGGATAACATAGCGGGCTGGGTTGCGGAAAAACAGGAAACGGTACTCCTGCTAAACGGTCTTGAGAATGATAAGAGGTTCTCTGATCAGGAACCGAGGAAAGAAATAAAGAGTTCCATGGTGACAGTCTTAAAAAACGATGATAAGGTGATTGGTGTTATCTCCATTAATTCCTTGAAAAGCGTTAATTTCTTTGATCAGAGGGCTTTGAAAATATTTTCTATTTTTGCAAATAACGCAGCTTTTGCCATAAAAGAAGCAAAAATTTATGACAGGTTAAAAGAGCTTGACCGGTTGAAGTCAGAGTTTGTTTCCAGTGTGTCACATGAGTTAAAAACTCCGCTTACGTCCATAAGCGCTTCAATAGAAATGATTGTCGGAGGTTATGCAGGGGATATTTCACCGGATGTAAAACACTTCATGAATATTATTAAAAATAATGCCGACCGTCTGGTGAGACTGGTAAATAATGTCCTTGATTTTTCAAGAGTTGATGCGGGAGTAATGTTAGTAACTAAAACTCCAATAGGTATAACGGGTCTTGTCAAAGCGGTAGTAGAGGAACTTACTCCGCTTGCAAGACAGAAAGGCCTGACAATAGTTGCTGAAGTTGTGCCGAATGAGGTGATATTGAAGGGTGATGCAAACAGGATAAAGCAGGTTTTGGTAAATCTTGTCGGTAATGCATTGAAATTTTGCAGTACAGGCCGTATTTTTGTGGGGGTTTCCGAAGCAGAGACTGAGATTAAAATATGGGTAAAAGATG
Organism: Candidatus Firestoneibacteriota bacterium; assembly: GCA_043804965.1. Classification (GTDB taxonomy): domain Bacteria; phylum Oederibacteriota; class D2-FULL-39-29; order D2-FULL-39-29; family D2-FULL-39-29; genus D2-FULL-39-29. Next base: position 40,308 of record JAZDIO010000219.1, read on the forward strand.
AGGGGCCGGGAATACCGGAAGATAAACAATTACGTATTTTTGAAAAATTCTTCAGAGTTGATAACAGTTTAAGGCGCGATACCGCCGGTTTTGGCATTGGTCTTACATTAAGTAAAAGTATTGTTGAAGCTCACGGCGGCAGGATCTGGTTTGAGAGCGTGACCGGAAAAGGAACTACTTTTTACTTTACTTTGCCAAAAGGGAATAACAATGATGAGAGGAGACAGCAATGTCTAAAATTCTGATAGCTGAAGATGAAACGGATATATCGTTTATAATTGAGACTGTTTTAAAAAAGATCGGGCATGTTGTAATGACTGCGTTTGACGGAGAAACCGCTCTGGCTAAAGCTACGGCTGAAAAACCCGACCTGATACTTCTGGATATTATGATGCCAAAAATGGACGGGTTTACGATAAACTCCAGGCTCAAGGAGAATCCGAAAACAAAAGATATTAAAGTCCTGATAATGACCGCGAAAGGCGGGATGAAAGGGCTTTTTGATCTGGGAAAAAGGTATTCGGTTAACGGCTATATGGAAAAGCCGTTTCAGGTTAATATGCTCCTGGATAAAATTAAAGAAGTGCTGGAGGAAAAAAATTAAATCATGAGAAAACAATTATTTTTGGGAGCGGTAACAGGGTTGTTTATTTACTTATCCTTTGAAAGTTATGCCGCCGGTACGGATACAGCTGAAAAATACTTTGAAGCCGGTTTGCAAAAATATATCAAAGGTGATGCCGGAGCTTCCATTAAAGTGCTTGAGGATGCCGTCAAGTCTGACAAAGACAACGCCAGGTATAAAAACTTTCTTATTAAGGTGCTTGTGGAGAAAGGTTCGGAATTTTATCTTCAGAAGAAAACCAGAGAAGCTTACCCTTACTTTGAAAAAGCAAAGCAGTATGACCCTGAAAATAAAGAAGCCGGTGATATGTACTCCGTTTTAAGAAAGGAATTATTCCCCGAGGGAAGTGCGTCTGATAATGCTTTTCCTGAAACAAATATCGAAAAGTTTTCGAAAATGCTGGCGGAGTTTCAGAAGACACAGCAGCAGTTGATAGATAAATCTTTCGGTGATAAAGAACAGACTTTAAAGGGTGTGCTGAGTAAATCCAGCGAAGAACATCAGCAGTTCCTGAATTATCAGACGAAAAGGGAGGATGATATTAAAAATATCATAAAAGAAAATAAGGCTGCGGTGATAAAAAATTTTAACAGCGCAATAATCATATTCATATTCGGGATAATAGTGGTAGCGGTGGTTTTGGTGTACTTTCTTTTTAAGCGTTCTGCAAAACGGGAAACTTCCTTCCTGCAGCATCAGGAAAAGATACTGCAGGATATGGTTCAAAATGCGGAAGTAAATACCAACAGGATGTTGGGTTCTTCTTCCCCTTTTGAATTGATAGAAGGATCTCATCCGAAAAACAGGGTAAAAGGCGTGAAAATAATAGAGACTGAACTTGTGGAGGAAACTGATTTTGAAGTGGCCCAGCGTCTTTTAATCCCATTTCTGGAAGATAAAGACTTTGAAGTACGGGCAAATGCTGCAAAGACACTTTATAAATATAATCATGAGAAGGCTCTGTATATTCTTAAAGGAATGGGTAAGAGTAAAAACAGATTTGAGCGCCTTAATTCTGTTTTTGCGCTGGGAGAAATTGGAGATATGGAAAGTTCAAAAATACTGCTTTCTTTGATAGAGGACCGCGATTATCATATAAAAAGAAATGTATTGAAATTTCTCCAGAAAATCATCAGAACAAAAAAAGAAATATTTGAGGCGGAATTATTTGAGAAAATATCGAAGAAATTAACGGAGATAAAAATAAAGGAAGGCTGGATAATATAATTTAGAAATAACATTGAAATCAAGCAGGGGATACAGTATAATAAAAAACATGGTACTTAAAAAGGGGAAGGTAATTTCTTTTTATTTCTTCAAAAAGCGGAAATGGAGCTTCTTTCATCTCTGTCAATCTTTCGATTTATCTCGCAGGTTTTGAAAAAACAGTATTACTTGACACTGAAACGGATTCTACTGCGGTTATGCTGGATTTAGAGCTGGACAAAGCTGCCCAAAAGCTTCTTGGGGCAAAATTAAATTCTGAAGCTTTTATAAGTCTGCTTCCGCTGCATTCTTCAGGACTTTACTCTGCTGCTGTAGATTATGGAAAAAAGGAGCGGTCGGATATTTTTTCAGGGGTTCTTCTCCCAAATTTTGAAAATATAGTGTTTAATGCCGGATCTTTAGAGAAAAATATGGCTGATATTTTTGAAAACTCTTTATTAATATTCCTGGTTGTTACTCCGGATCTGATTTCTCTTAAAGCCGCCGAGAGTACATTGTCAAAGCTGGCGGAGTTTCATATAAATCTTGATAAGGTCCAAATTATACTGAATAAGACGCATCCGTCACTTGGTTTGGATGAAAAAACAGTGGAAAAGATGCTTCACAGGCGGATAGCCTGTTCCATTCCTTTCGGCCTTGAAGCAAGTATCAGCATAAATAACGGAAAGCCGCTTGTTTTATCCGCCCCCGATTCTCCGATTACTAGCGCAATAAAGGGGCTGGCAAGAATTGTGGAATCTTCAGAAGCTGTTTCAATCAAATTTGAAGGGGCGGAGACGGTTCAAAAATACATTATTGACGAAACGGCTCTAAAAGAGAAAATACATCTGAAACTTATCAAGCTTCTTTCTGGAATGAACATAGACATAGAAAGCTTTGTGGATTTGAAAAAACGTGGAGAATTGGAAATTATAGTTAAAAAAGTTATAGAGGAAATATTTGCCTCGGATATTAAGGAGCCAAAAGATAAAACGAAAAGGGAAATATTAATGAAAGAGATTCTTCAGGAGGCCCTGGGACTCGGGCCCCTGGAGGACCTGATTGGGGATTCCGATATAACCGAAATAATGGTTAACAGCAAAGACCTGGTTTATGTGGAAAAGAAAGGTAAAATAATATTATCCGGAAAGAAATTTATTTCAGATAAACAGCTTCTTGCCTGCATAGAAAGGATTGTTGCTCCTACAGGAAGAAGAATAGATGAAAGTGTCCCGATGGTGGATGCCCGTCTTCTGGACGGCTCCAGAGTAAACGCGATAATCCCTCCTCTTGCCCTTAAAGGGCCGTCTCTTACGATAAGAAAATTTTCAAGAGAACGTCTTGGAATAAAAGACCTTATCAGATTTGGTTCAATTACCGCATCAGCCGCGGAATTTTTAAGGGTATGCGTGCTTTTAAGGAAAAATATAGTAATTAGCGGCGGTACCGGTTCGGGAAAGACCACGCTGTTGAATATTGTTTCCTCTTTTATCCCGAAAGACGAAAGAATTATTACCATAGAGGATTCAGCCGAGCTTAATCTGCTGCAGGAGCATGTCGTTACGCTGGAATCTCGCCTTCCGAATATCGAAGGACGGGGAGCCGTTACTATAAGAGAACTGGTAAAAAATACGTTAAGAATGCGCCCCGACAGGATTGTTGTAGGAGAATGCCGCGGCGGCGAAGCCCTGGATATGCTTCAGGCGATGAATACAGGCCATGACGGGTCGTTAACGACTCTTCACAGCAATTCTCCGAGAGATGCCCTGTCCCGTCTTGAAACGATGGTTCTTATGTCGGGAATGGAATTGCCATTAAAAGCGATTCGTGAACAGATTGCGTCAGCCGTGGATTTAATTGTACATCAGGAGAGGTTTAAAGACGGCACGAGAAGGATTACGCATATTACCGAAATAGCAGACATGGAAGGCGATGTAATAACCACTCAGGATTTGTTCGTTTTTAAACAGGTTGAAAGTTCGTCAGATGGCAGTATTTCAGGTAAGCTTTTACCTTCCGGAATAATTCCGGGCTTTATTGAGGAGATAGTATTAACGGAAAAAGAATTTGACAGGAGCATATTCATAAATTAGCCCCTATAAAAGCAGGGATAATAAGGTCTCAAAAAATTTAAAGTACGCAATGTGAAAAACCTTACCTTGCAAAATGGCACAGTTTTATTATAAAATACTTATAGAAAATATACTAGGAGGTGGGTATGAAGAGATTGATAGGATTAATTTGTGTAATGATGTTTGTTTTCTTTAATACCGGCATTGCCGAGGAAATTCAAAAGAAAGCTGTAGTAGGATACCTGAAAGGGACGGTAAAGATTACCAGAAAAGCAGAAAATAATCAGGTATATGCAAAACTTGGGATGATTCTTCTTCCAGGGGACAAAATAGAAACCGGAGCAGACAGCAAAGTGGAGCTGAAACTTGAAGACGGTTCAAATTTCAGGATAGGTGATAATTCTTCGGTGGTTATAGAGGAGATGAAGAGGGAAAACGACACTGATAAATCTACCATGAAAGTCATCTTTGGGCGCGTCTGGATGAATATTAAAAAAGCCCTGGACAGCAACCCAAAGGATTCAAAGATAGTCACCCCGAAAGTTACCGCGGCGGTTAAGGGTACCACTTACAGGGCGGATGTTGATAAAGACGGTGAAGCTACTGTTAATGTTTATGACGGTGCAGTGGTCGTAGCTAAAGACGGAAAAGAAGAGGAAGTTAATAAATTTGAAAAGGTGGACTCAAAGGATCTTCTTAAATCTAAATTTGACGAAGCTGAGGACGCAAAAGACGATTGGGTGAAATGGAATAAAAACCGGGACAAAATAAGGATTATGGTTGTTTTTACGGAAAAAGTTAACGGGCAGCTTTCTATGATTCCCTTGTCTGAGGTTATTTTTGCGGAAGAACTCTTAAAGAATTATCTTTATTCGGTTGTTGATCAGGCAACTTTAAATCAGATTCGTGAAAATGAAAAACTTAAAGCTGCTTTGACTGATGATAAAGACGGAAAAAAAGCGGCGGCGGCAGGCCTTGAGTTTGGAGCGGATATAATCATTACCGGCCAGGTAGATGCTTCTGCCTTAAATACCGGGGCAGCTTACGGCATGATTACCGGAATAGCTGATATGAGAATTAAAGTTGTGAAGTGTGATACTGCGGAAATAGTTGCGGCCAAGCAGAGGCAGGAGCGCCAGCCTGATGTAATTGTGCAGGGTGCTTTTAACGGTGCTGTAAGAAAGGCTTCTTCAAAGCTTGTTGCGGAAATCAATGATGAGATAGTCAAATCCTGGAAAAAGGAAGCATTGAAAGGAGCTTCTATTAATATATCCCTATACAATGTGGCTTTTGAAAAGCTGGAAGCGGTCAGAAATGCCATCTCAGGTATTTCAGGGGTGAAAAATGTCAATCAGGTTTCTTTTGTAGGCGGCCGAGCGTTACTTACGGCGGCTTTTTCCGGAGACAGCCTTACTTTGGCTGAAAAAGCAGCAGAAATAAACCTGAAGGATATTAAGCTCAATGTTGTTGGTATTTCTATGAATAGGATTGAAATAGAAATTAACTGATAAAATATTGTAACAATTTCAGGCCTGTTTTATGTTAAAATAGAGCGCGGGGAATAATAACCCCGCGCTTTTAGTTAAAAGGTGGGTTGATGCTGGTTGATTTTACAGGTAGAACAGGAGAAATAATAAGGAATAATTATAAATATTTTATTATTCCTCTTGGTTTTTTGTTCCTTTTTTGGTCCGGTTTTGTTATTCTCAGTATCTATGAAAGTCCGGTTGCTTTTGAACACAAAAGAACGGCTGTTATATATTCAGCGGAAGAGACGGAAAAAACGCTGAAAGAGTTGACGGAAAAAGGTTATACTAAAAACCTCGGGCCTTATTATGAGGAAGTCCGAGCTCGTATTCTTGCCAGGCAGCTTGGAATAATGAAATACCGCTTAAAAGCAAATGACAATCTCTGGACTTTGGCGAAGTATTATAATATAAATATAGACAGTATTGTCGGAGCAAATTCTCACCTTAAATCGCTCACAAAGTTAAGATTAAATCAGGAAATAATAATAATAAGCGCAAAGGGAGTTTTGCACCGGACAAAAGAAAAAGAAACTGTTAAAAGCATTGCTTTGCTTTACGGGGTAACTGAAGGAAAACTACAGGATGGTAATGATCTGTCAAGGGGTATAAAAGAAGGAGATTATATTTTTGTTCCCGGAGCGGAACCTGCGGATATGACCGAAGAGATGAAAGCTCAATACGCTTTAACTAAGTTCTTTGGCTCTCCGATTCTTAAAGGAATCAGCGGAGCAAGAAAATATACCTCACCTATGCGGATTCGAAGAGACCCCTTTACCGGGGAAAAATCTTTTCATGACGGTTTGGATATAAAGGCGTTTGCTGGAGATAAGATATGCGCGGTAGCTTCCGGCACGGTGGTTTTTTCAGGAGAAAACGGCGGGTTTGGTTTTATGGTTAAGATAAAACATGATAACGGATATACGACTTTATACGGGCATAATTCAAAACTCTATGTTGTTTACGGACAGAAAGTAAAAAAAGGGCAGATTATCGCTCAAGCAGGGAGTACCGGCCGCTCAACGGGAATACATTTACATTTTACAGTCTGGGATAAAGCCGGAAAATTGGTGGACCCTGCACTGATGCTGTTTAGAACCAGGTAACAAAAAATAATAAGTACAAATGACAAGTTACGAAGTACAATATAATGAGGATTGTATATAGTTCACCTTGTATTGTAATTTGTCCTTTGTAATTTGTAATTATATTTGGAGGTAATATGAAGAGTTGGCTGATTGCTCTTATCGTCGTAACGCTTTTTCTTTCCTTTGTGGGTTTCTCTAACAGCTTTGTTATGAATTCTGAAATAGGTAAGATACAGGATACTCTTATAGTCATTGACCGGTTGAATAAAGATGTCCTTACCGAGATAGCTCTGGCAAGAATGGAGTTTTCTCACTATATGACCAATTTTGAAAAGAGCGAGGATTCCGGTGTAAAAAGGCTCAAAGACGCGGGAAATAAGGCTTCGAAAGTTCTTGAAATGACGCAGAGTGAGGCGGTAAAAGAGAAAGCAAAAAAGATTCTTGAGCTGATAAATAAGAATATTGAAATTTCTGAAGAATTTAAAAAAGAAGGCAAGGATGAGATAAAATATATTAAGATGATAAGCATGAAAATTACTCTGGAAAAAGAAACATTTTCTGAAATGTCGGGCCTGACTGTGATAATACAAAAAGACATAGATGATAGAGTTAATAATATTAAGCTTGTTTCTTCTAAATTTGTCCTGCTGTCTTTGTTCCTTTTTATTTTTGTAACCGGAGGTATTGTTATTACAACTATTGTTTACAGCTTTGTTTCCAGGGAGCAGAATAAGGAGTTAAATTATTATATCAGCCATAATCTGACGGACAGAGATACCGGGTTTTTTAATAAAATGTATTTTCTTGCCCGCTTGAAAGAGCTTCTTAATAAAGCTTCCCGTTTTAAAGAAGCGGTTGCTGTAGTGATGGTAAATATTGAACCGGAAGCGGCAAAATCAAATCTCAAAATTGCCTCACTTTGCGCAGCCGGTGAAATAATAAAGAAAGGGACAAGAATTTATGACCTTGTAGCAAGGTATGATAATACAGTCGCGGTTTTATTGTATAAGGTCGGACAGAAAGAAGTTACAGGAGTGTTGAACCGCATAAAAAAACAGCTGGAGAAAAATGATTTGCTGGTGGAACATAAGAAGCGGAAACTATTTTTCAGGCAGAAAAATATTCCGGAAAAAGTAAAAATCGCAGTTAGTTTTGACGTTATGAACTACCCTTATGACAAAGAGAAAATAGAACTTCTTTTAAAAGGCTGATAATATAGTACTGTTTTTTTAGAGGATTAGAGTACCAGGTATTTTTTTCCGTCTTTAACATAAGGTTTTCTCCCATTTTCAAAATATTCTGTCAATAAGTTAAAATTTGCAAGTTCTGTGATATGATTTCCCTCAATATCAGGACCAAAAGTTTCAAGGGCCTTCCTGCTGGCTTTTAAAATCCTGTTGTCTCCCGACAATACCAGGAAAACAGCAGTTTTTGAATTTAACAAAAGCTCGCATGTCGAGAAAAAGCAATCCTCCTTTTGACTGACAAAAGCTGTGCCAATACTGTTATTTTTATCTTTAGCCGGGAAAAAGATAAAAATAACAGCAAAAAGAAATATAATGCAGGATGCGCCTGATTGCAGCATCAGTGAATCTTTTAAAGGTTGTGCATAGTTGTTGTTTATTTTCAGAATTAATTGATACTCTTTTCCGTCGAACCGGAACTCTTTCCGTTGAAGCAGTGTTTTTTTCTCTATTTCTGCTGCGGTCAGAAGCAGAGGGGAAGAAATATTAGAATTTATATCCGCTGGATTACTATCTGCAATTACACGCCCCTTGTGAATAACTGTGACTTTCAGAACCTCGGGCTGCTTCAAGAGGTTCTCTATTGAATTGTTAAGCATTAAGTCATCTTCCGAAACAGCGTATCTTGAAATTTCATTTTTAAGCCATTCTGACCGGAGATTTTCGCGTTTCTCATATTCCAGAGATAAAAAACCGTTAACAGTGTGGTTAAAAAGAAGGAAAGTGATGCTTGTAAATAAAATACAGCTGATTATAAAAAAAATGCCCTTGGTTCTCATAAGTTTTCCCCCTTAAGTACCCGTCATTGAATATGAATTATTTCTATGTTATAATATAACAAAAGTTGTTTTATATAGTCAATGATTGATTCGGAGGATTTATGTTGATAAATGATTTGCTTAATAAGATGGTTGAAAGTAAGGCCTCTGACCTTCATTTGAAAGTCGGCAGGCCTCCGCTGCTTAGAATTGACGGTAAAATGACACGGGTTGAGCTTCCAGTGCTTACTGAAACAGATATTGAAGAAATGCTTTTTGCCATGATGAGTCAACGCCAGAGAGTAAAATTTGGAGAAGCAAACAAGATAGACCTGTCATATTCTCCTACAGGTTTGGCCAGGTTTAGAATAAATGCTTTTAGGCAAAGGAGTACCATAGAGCTTATCATCAGAATGATCCCTAAAGACATACCGTCTATTGAGGCTCTTATTTTACCGCCGGTGCTTAAGAAAATCGCTCTCGAATCCAGGGGGCTTGTCCTTATGACGGGGGCCACCGGCAGCGGAAAATCCACTACCCTGGCTTCATTAGTAAAATATATAAATGATAATCAGCCCTATCATATTATCACCATAGAGGATCCCATAGAATTTATTCACACGGATAATAAAAGCAGTGTCACCCAGCGTGAGCTGGGAATTGATACCGATTCTTATGAGGTGGCATTAAAGTATGTTTTAAGGCAGGATCCGGATGTTGTCTTCATAGGAGAAATGAGAGATATTGATACCGTTGGCGCTGCTATTTCAGCGGGTGAAACGGGACACCTGGTACTTTCGACGCTACATACAATAGATGCGAGTCAGACAATAGACAGGTTGATAGACTTTTATCCGGCTTCCCAGCAAAATCAGATCCGTAATCAACTGGCGAACATAATAACGGCTATTATTTCCATGCGGCTTATTGAAAAGGCGGACGGAAAAGGGCGTGTTCCTGCCGTGGAGGTGATGCTGGGTACACCTACAATAAAATCGCTCATCAGAGATAATAAACTTTCTTTAATTAAGTCAATGATACAACAGGGCTTCGCTCAATACGGTATGCAGACTTTTGATCAGTCGCTTGCGGAGCTTTACAAAAAAGGGCTGATTACTCTTGATAGGGCTTTGGCTGAAGCTACGAGTAAAAATGATTTAAAGCTCTCGTTAAGCGGAATTATTTCCAGCGTTGATTCTGCCAGGGAACAAATGAAGTAAAGGAATAACAATGGTCTTTACTGCAGAAGAAAAGAAAGTACTCCTTAAGCTTGCCCGCGATACTATACAGTTTAAGCTTGAGAATAGAAAAAATGTCTGTTTTAGAGAAAAAGGAAAGAACTTTGTCAGGCGTTCCGGCGCTTTTGTAACTCTGCATACAAAAGACGGCAATCTTCGCGGTTGTATCGGAAATATGGTTTCAGACAAACCTCTCTATAAAACAATAATTGCAATGGCGGAGGAAGCGGCTTTTAATGATCCCAGGTTTGCTCCTGTTACCTTGCCGGAATTAAAAGAAATAAAAATAGAAATATCAGTTCTATCCCCTCTTCGGAAAATAAAAAATGCGGTGGAAATAGAACTTGGGGTGCATGGAGTTCTGGTAAAAAAAGGTCCTTTCTCCGGAGTTTTTTTGCCTCAGGTTGCTGTGGAAACAGGCTGGAGCCTGGAAGAATTTATGAATAATCTTTGTTCCGGAAAAGCCGGTCTTTCGGAAGATGCCTGGAAAGACAATAAAACAGATATTTTCATTTTTACTGTGGAAATGATATCAGAATAACAGGAAAAATAAATTTTATAGGCCGTATTTGTTGTTAGTTCGTACTAATTCACAAAATTAGTGTCATTTTATTAACAGTAAAATCACGATAAATTGTTATAATATATATTGATAATGCAATAAAAATTGTGTAAAATACTAATGAAAACAGGGTGATGCGGCGGTTGAAATAAGCAAATAAAAGGATTTACCCTGATTAAAGAATAGTAGTTAAAGAAAAGAGAGACAAGGGAAACAGACATGAAAAGGAATGTTGTAATAGCTGTGTTTTGTTTCATAGTTTTTGCTGTAAAATTTGCAATCGGATGTCCGGTCGTAAGCGACTGGAATATATCGCCAAGTGTTCAAGCGGTTAATAAGAGCGTGCTA
>JAZDIO010000220.1:0-17316 GCA_043804965.1 Candidatus Firestoneibacteriota bacterium
TTGTTTGAATTTATTCCGAATTCCGACAAACTTGCTCATATGACGGAATATTTTATATTGTCTTCTTTAACGTATTTTGCCCTTAGAAGGGGTCACAATATGAAAATTACAGGCGCGATACCGGGAGCTGTATTGCTTGCAGCAATATATGGGATGCTGGATGAATATCATCAATATTTCGTTCCGGGCCGGAGCCTGGATATTTTAGACTGGTTTGCTGATCTTACCGGAGCATTTTGCGCTCACTTTGCGAGGATATTGATAATAAGATTTTCTTAGATAGTGCCGGAGAAAAATGAGAAAAGCCTTGTTTAGTTCAACCTTTTTACTTCTGTTCATAACCGCTTTTAGCGCGGCTTGGCCGCAATTTCGGGGCAATCCTGCAGAGACCGGTTGGGCGTCCGAAAAGCTCTCAAAAAAAATTAAACTGCTTTGGACTTTTGAGGCCGGGGCCGGGGTAATTTCAACTCCTGCATTGACAACTACGGAGGCCTGCTTTGGCACGGAAGGGAAGAAATTTATCTGCCTTGACCTTTTAGCAGGAAAGAAAAAATGGGATTTCAGCTCAAAAGGGGAGATACATTCTTCCGCTTTGGTTCTGGAAGGGAGAGTCTTCTTTGGGGATGACGCGGGCTGTTTTTATGCGCTTGAGGAAACTACAGGCAAGGAGCTCTGGCGTTTTGAAGCAAAAGATAAGATAATATCTTCCCCAAACTACGGCGGTTCGGGAGTGTTTTTCGGAAGTTATGACGGAAACTTATACTCTCTGGACAGAAAAGACGGCAAACTTCTTTGGGCGTTCGAAACAGACTCTCCTATTCACGGTTCTCCCTCAGTTACAGATAATTATGTAATCAGCGCCGGTTGCGACGGCAAGCTCCGTTTTCTAAATATTTTTACCGGTAAAGAAGAATTTAATATTTCTCTCGAAAGTAACATCGTAAGCTCTCCGGCGGTATCCCAAGGACGTGTATTTATCTCTTCGCTTGCCGGTAAGTTCTTTTCTGCGGATATCAAAGAAAGAAATATTCTTTGGGATTATTTTGAAGAAGGCAATGAGCAGTGCTATTCCTCTCCGGCCCTGACCGAAAAGAGCGTATTCTTCGGCACCCGCGGCAATTTTTTAAGATGTTTAAGCAGGGAAACAGGGAAGCTTCTCTGGAGTTTTACCGCAAAAGGAGGGATTGACGCCTCGCCGGTCATAATATCCGGAGACAGCGGGGAAATTGTATATTTTGGAAGCAGTGACGGAAAAATGTACGGCCTGCAAACAGCAGACGGAAAAAAAACTTTTGAATATGACACCGGAAGCGCTATTACCGGCTCTCTTTCCGTTTCGGAAGGAAAAATAGTTTTTGGCACGGACGGGGGCCTGGTATATTGCTTTACGGGGGATGATAAAAATGAAGTCAAGTAAAATTATACCTCCGGCGGTTCTGGCGTTAATTGTTGGTATGGGCGGTATTTTTCTGATTGAATGGCTGAGCAGGAATCGGGCGGGCGATCTTGAGGTTAGAAATCCCAAAGCAGAAATAGTGGAAGGTTTAAGAAGTTCTGCAAAAGAGGCGGCTGTAAAGCCCGAGGGAAAAGGAAAGCTCTATAAGGAAATAGGTGTCCCTTCCCGCGAAAAAGGCAGCTGGCTGCAGTTTAGGGGGGCGGCCCGGACAAATATCGCAATTGCCGAAAAAGGTTTGTTTTCTAAACACTTAGCAGAGCCTGCCAGGATAATCTGGCGCGAGAAGACGGGAGAAGGCTATGCCGGACCGGTTGTAAACAACGGAAGGGTTTATTTTATTGATTATGACCCGACCAGAAAAGAAGATTCCATAAGATGCTTATCTTTCAAAGACGGTGTTGAAATTTGGAAGTATAATTACCCGGTAAAAATAAAAAGAAATCACGGAATGTCCCGAACCGTGCCTGCTGTTACTGATAAATACCTGGTTGCCCTGGGTCCTCTCGGGCATTTGACTTGTCTTAATTCTGTAACCGGAGAGTTTATCTGGCAGAAAGATCTGGTTTCTGAGTATGAAACAAAGATACCCGAGTGGTATGCCGGACAGTGTCCCTTAATAGACGGGGAGCTTGCAATAATAGCTCCGGCAGGAAAAAAGGTATTAATCACGGCTCTTGACTTAAAGACAGGAAAACCGGTGTGGTCTGCGCAAAACCCCGGCGAGGCGTATAAAATGACGCACTCTTCGATTTCTATTATGGATTTTCCCGGAGAAAAACAATATATTTACTGCGCTTCTTCCGGTGTGGTTTCCGTTGCGGCAAAAGACGGAAAAGTGCTCTGGACAGATCCGTCCTGGAAGATAAATATTGCGAATGTACCGGCGCCTGTTATAGTTGATAATGAGAAAATATTATTCAGCGGCGGGTATGATTCAGGCAGTAAATATGTCCGCCTGTTAAAAGAGGAGGAGGGGTATAAATCACGGGAAATTTTTAAAGTCAAGGCCTCTGTTTTTGCCTCCCAACAGGCGACTCCGATTTACTACAAAGGATATTTTTATGGAGTGATACCGGACGGGCAGCTTGCCTGCGTTGATGAGTCGGGAAAACAATTGTGGAAAAGCGGGAGTGAAAAAAAGTTCGGACTGGGTCCTTTCTTAATAGCTGATCCTGACGGGGTTATCCTGGTTTTGAACGATAGGAGCGGAATTTTATACGAGGTAAAAGCAGGACCATTAAAGTATGAAGAACTGGGGAAGATGAAGGTGTTAAACGGGCCTGAGGCCTGGGCGCCTTTAGCGCTTGTGAATGGAAAGCTTTTGGCTAAAGATCTTACGGAGCTGGTCTGCGTGGATCTAAGATAAGAGCAATATAATTACTATTGTCCAATAGTATAAAAAGGAGATTTTATGAAAAAACAAAAGTTGTGGCTGCCTTCCATATTCTCGGATAATATGATGCTTCAGGAGGGGAAGGAAAATCTGATCTGGGGAAGGGCGGGTTCCGGATGCCCTATTACCGTTACGCTGGCTAAGAAAAAGGTGAAGGGTAAAGCCGGTAAAAAAGGCCTGTTTAAAATACTTCTGCCTGCTTTAGGTCCTGGCGGACCTTATACAATGACTGTGAACGCGGGGCAGAAGCGTATAATAAAAAATGTGCTTATTGGAGATGTTTGGGTCTGTTCGGGCCAATCCAATATGGCGATGATTGTAAAAGATTGTAATAATTCTGCAAAAGAAATTGGAGAAGCAAAGTATCCAAAAATGAGAATATTTTCAGTTCCTAAAATATACAGCCTTAATCCCTTTTTTGATGTCAAAGGAAAATGGGAGGAAGTTGCTCCTTATTCTGCGGGAAAATTTTCTGCAGCGGGTTATTTTTTCGGGAGAAAACTTCATAGCTGTTTGAATAAGCCGATAGGCCTTATTGATACTTCGTATGGCGGGACAAAGATAGAATGGTGGATGAGTGAAGATGCTATTAAAAGCTGGAAGGGGTTTCCTGAATTAAAAAAACATACCAGGGCGCTGATAAAAAAAATAAAAAAAACAGGAAAAAAGAAACAAATTCCGGTGAATGAGCTGCATACGGATACCGGCGCTGAAGGCTTGAGATTGGGGTATGAGAAGGGAGATTATGATGCAAAGGAATGGAAAACAATAAAGGCCCCGGGTTATTGGAACGGACAAGGGCTTGATTTTGTGGGGGCCGTATGGCTGAAAAAAGATGTTAATATACCTGAATCCTGGATGCAGTATGACCTTGCTCTTGATCTCGGCGCTATTGTGGATTTTGACAGCACGTATTTTAATGATGAAAAAATAGGTTCAGTGGGAAGCGATATTCCTAATTTCTGGGCTTACAGCAGGAGATACCTTATTCAGGCCAGGCTTGTAAAACCCGGGAAAAACAATATAACCGTAAGGGTCTTTGCGGCTAACAGGGTTGGAGGTTTTGGCGCGGAAAAAGGCGTAATGATGATTTCAGTAATAAACCATCCTGAACTTGGGAGGATAAAAATAGAAGGTAAATGGCGGTATAAGGTGGAGAGAGAACTCCCTTCTCTTGGAATGGCGGAAGGGGTCGGCGTTGAAGAAAGAACCTATGGGACTCTCTATAATGCAATGGTTTTTCCCCTTGTCGGTTTTGGCGTTAAAGGATTTATCTGGTACCAGGGTGAATCAAATGCTGATAAACCAAAAGAGTACTTTGAATTGAAAAAACTTTTTATTGCAGATCTTCGCAGAAAATGGAAAGATAACGAATTACCGTTTTATTTTGTGCAATTAGCTAACTATGGTAAGACCGCGGACGATTGGGCGGCCTTAAGGGCTGCCCAGCAGGAGGCTTTGAAGCTTCCAAATACCGGGATGGCGGTTGCAATTGATATAGGCGAGACTTCCGATATCCATCCGAAAAACAAGCAGGATGTAGGGGAACGTCTTGCGTTAAACGCTCTTGCTTTAACCTATGGGAAGAATATAGAATACTCCGGGCCGGTTTACAAATCCATGGAAATAGAAGGGAAAAAAATCAGAATTTTATTTAAGCACTCAGGATCAGGATTAAAAGCGGGAAATAACAAATTCCTGACAGGTTTTGAAATATCAGGGAAGAACGGTAATTTCGTAAGCGCTAAGGCAAAGATAGATAAGAAATCTGTTGTGGTTTGGAATGGCGGTGTTAAAAAACCCGCGGCTGTAAGATATGCCTGGGCAAATGATCCGAAATGCAGCCTCTACAATAAAGCAGGGCTTCCGGCTGTTCCGTTTAAAGCAAAGTGTATATGAGAAAAAAATGAAAAAATCAGAAGCGGAGCCGGAGTTTTAAAAAATATTTACTATGTCACAGGCGCTTAACCTGCGGGGAGAATTAAATATGGCGGAAAATACAAGTAAAACAGCTTTGATTGTTGTAGATGTGCAGAGGGCGGCAACAAATAAGGAAGACAGGTTAAAATTCGGGTATAATCGCTGCGGAGATTGCATTATGAATATCAACCGTCTTATTGCCTACGGGCAACGGATGGGCTGGGATATAATATATGTTGCGCATTCTACCCCGTGGTATTATCCGATTCATGCGGCTTTCACGGGATTTATGTTTATGAAAGGAAGCGCTAATGTAAGGTTTGATGAACGCCTTCAGGTAATTGGTAGTAACCGGTTTGAAAAGACAGTTGGGAGCGCCTTAACAAACGGAAAACTAAAAAAATTACTAAAGAAAAACGGTATAGAAAAAGTAATGGTCTGCGGTTTTGCCGCGGATACCTGTGTTTCTTCAACTGCGAGGAGTGCTCTGGCTAGGGGCTATAAAGTAACTGTTGTCTCAGATTCCTGCATTGCCAGAACTGACGAGAAAGCAAAGACTGCTTTTGAAAAACTCTTGGCGGAAGATATAGAGATAGAGACAACTTCGAATATAGTGTTAAGATAAAAATGAAACAGATACCTGCCGGTTTAATCTGGCAGGAAAGAAAAGCGCTTTAGCAGGCTGCTTAATGTCCGTTATTTGAGTTTTTCAGCAGCCTGCTAAAAGCCAAACCCTGCAGTTAAGACAAAGCTTCCGCATAATGAGCCGGTGAGTCCTGCGGCAAAATTTTTTGCGCAAAAATGTTGTTTCGGATGTGTCGAATTGATAATCTCCAGTCCGGTCACAATTGCGGCAGTCAGAAGAAAGCCTTTGATCCTGCCTTCGGTTTTTAAGCCGTCAGTCTGGGCAAAACTTAAAAAGGCCAGAGAAGAGACGGTTGTGGCAAATTGAAAATAGAACATTTTGGACAGATCATTCCAGGTGTCTCCCGGCCTGTTAATAAAAAGATCATCGCTGAAATTCTCCCATTTGATACCCTCCTTGTTATTTTTAACCGCCTCAGTGTACCATTCCGTGGTTCCCTCCGCGGGAATATAATATTTCCCCTCAAAGTTCAGCTTAAATTTTGCGGGAAATACCTGCTCAGGGTCTGTCCCGATAGTTCTGGTTATGATCTTTTGATCCGTAGGCAGAATCTTTATAATTGTTTCGGTCTTGTCCGGAGGAGTTATCATTTCGGGGGAAATTGTTACATTCTTTTTTGATTCGGGCATGTCAATTGTAATCATACCTTTGTTTTCAGGAATCTGTTTCTGCTGTTCCGTAGCCTTTTCTTCGGCGAGCGCAAAAACAGTGGTTGACAGTACCGTGCCTATCATTATCAATAAAGCCCTTTTCAACATGCTGCCTCCTCAAAACATGATTGTATTATCCGTCTGGTATATTAGTATCATATTTTACAAAAAAGTTCAAAACTATTACTCAAAACCTGATGCATCCCAATTTGCTCGGGGCGGATAGAAACTGCTTTTTCAGCTGAATTCCATTGAGTTTTTATTGATTTCTTTGTGGAAAAACGCTTTTATTTTGTATACAATAGAACGCAACAAATGGAGGAATTATGAATTCAAAAGAAAGAGTACTTAGAGCGGTTAACCATAAATTAGGCGACAGAACGGCTATTACATTTGATGCGGAGAAGGAAGTGTATCAGATGCTTTATGAGCATTTCAAAATCGCGGAAAAAGAAAAGCTCTTTGATATATTAAATGTTGATACCTGGATGATTCTCCCGAAGAATTTTATTTATTTTGCTTCTGATGCCGGCAAAACAGAAAAAACAAGCATCTGGGGATTTAAATCGAGAGTGACTGCTTATTCAGGCGGGACTTATGAGGAAATTTGCTTTAACCCCTTAGCAGGAAAGGATGAGCTCGCTGATGTAAAAAATCATAAATGGCCGGATAAGGATACTTTGGATTTTTCGCATTTCACGCCGGAGGCAAAAGCGCATTCTGAAAGGGCCATAATAGGCGTTTTCACCTGGGGCGCGTATTTTTTAGCTGCAATGGTTCGAGGGATGGAAGACCTGATGATTGATATGGTCGCGAGGAAGGATTACGCCGATTATTTGATTAAAACTATCTCTGAAAAAAGCGAGTATTATCTTACAAAGATGCTTGAAGAGCACGGGGAAGGTATAGATATTGTCTATATGGCGGACGATACCTGTTCTCAGCTTGCGCCTCTTTTTTCTCCGGATACTTTCAAAGAATTTGTGGCGCCTTATTTAAAAAAATTTACCAGCCTGGTTCATAAACACAACAAAAAATTTCTTCTTCACACCTGCGGGAGTGTGAGAACCTTTCTTCCTGCTATTATTGACTGCGGTGTTGATATGCTTGAGCCGATTCAGATAACCGCGGAAGGAATGGAACCGGCGGGTTTAAAACGGGATTTTGGCAGAGATCTATGTTTTTATGGCGGTGTAGACTTGCAAAAAGTCCTCTCAGCGTATTCTCCGGAAAAAGTATCGGATGAAGTTAAAAGGCTCCTGGATATTCTTGGAAAAGACGGCGGATATATTGTCGGTCCCGGGCATACGTATATTCAACCTGATACTCCCGTGAAAAATATTATTGCGATGTATAAAACTGCAAATGAATATAGGCCGTATAAAGTCTGATATAAGGTAATAAATATAAATTTATTAGCACCCCTGAAATATTAACCGGATTGTCTTGTTGAACAGAAGGAATTCAATGCCGAATAATGCCGATGCAATAAAGGTTCTTTAACCCCCTGTTGCAATTTTATATTCTTCCGCCAGGGAATCGATAAGTTTCTGGACGGGGACTATTTCAGTAACTCTGTAAGCATTCTTTCCCGCAAAGGCAAAGCCATTGTTCATTTGGCCTTTTTGAGCGTTAAGGAGACTTAACGCAATACAATAAGGGGCGTTGACTACATCACAGGTGATTATGCAATGGTAAGGGCAGTCAAAAGGCTGTTTCTTTCCTTTTTCTGAATCTTCTATAAACTTATTTTTTATGGCTCTGCCGGGCATGCCCACAGGGCTTTTAATAACCACCATATCTTCTTCTTTGCAGTTTATATAGGCTTGTTTGAATATTATATCGGCATCGCACTCGTCTGTGGCGACAAAACGGGTAGCCATTTGTACTCCGGAAGCTCCTAAATCAAGAAATTTTTTAATATCTGCTCCGGTGAATATCCCCCCGCCTGCGATTACAGGTATTTTTCTCCCGGATGCTTTGCCCGCTTCTTCGGCTACTTTAAGTACTTCCGCCAGAAGTTTTTCCAGCGCGTATTCCGGATCGTTTATGTTTTCCAATTTAAAACCGATATGCCCGCCTGCCATCGGGCCTTCCACGACAAATCCGTCAGGGACATAGTTATATTTGTCCATCCAGCGTCTTGCAAGTATTTTTGCCGCCCTTCCGGAAGAAACAATAGGCACAAGTTTTGTTTTTGTGCTACCCTCTAAAAACTCGGGAAGGTTCATAGGAAGTCCGGCTCCGGAAAAAATAATGTCGACACCTTCTTTTATTGCTGTTCTTGAAAGCTCCGCGTAATTTGTGAGCGCGTACATTATATTAACGCCGATCAGGCCTTTAGTTTTTTCTCTGCATTTTTTTATTTCTTTAACAAGCGCGCGGTTGTTTGAACCAATAAAGTCTTCCTTAAGATCCGGCTCATTTAGCCCTATACCGGGAGTAGCTAATACACCTATTCCTCCTGCGTTTGCAACTGCCGAGGCTAAGCAGGATAAAGAAATGGCTACGCCCATCCCGCCTTGAATTATTGGAACTTTTGCTATAAGATTTCCTATGTTTGACTGCGGTAAAATATGATTAGTCAAAAAATATTCCTTTCAGCATGAACATTTAAAATCCGCATGATCTCAGGCCGGAAAATCCATTATTATAACAGATTCAAAATATTATACGCTTTTTGCAAAAAAAAAGCAAATAATATTAAATGATGGAAGATGTAAATAATAATAGTGTGTAATGTTCAGGGTAGGCATAACTTTTAGTTGCGTGTTTTAAAGCATTTTTAACAATCTCCGGAATATTTTCATATAAATAATACTGAAATTTTGATATGTTATATGATGTAAAGCGAGGAAAAAGATGGAAGAAGTGAAAAAAAAAACCAGAAAGCATTGTTTTTTATATTTCTTTAATCGGTTTCTTTGGAATATTTACAACGACTATCTCTAAAAATCCTGTTTTACCGTATCTTGTAAAGTCTCTTGGCGCGGATGCTCAGGTTCTGGGAATCACATCTTCTATATCGCCTTTTGCGGGTATTGTCTTTTCTTTTCCTGTCGGAGTGCTGGCCGATAAGCTTGGAAAGAAACTTCTGCTTATAATATCCGCGTTTGTTTTTTTATTAGCGCCTTTAATGTATCTTTTGGTCGAAAACGCCTGGTATTTAATCCCTGTTCGGTTTTTTCACGGTATGGCAACGGCAATACTTGGGCCCATAGCGTCTACGATAATAGCCGAAGCTTATGATAGAAACAAAGGTGAAAAGCTCGGTGTTTATTCTTCGACAACTCTTATAGGAAGAACTCTTGCTCCTCTTGCGGGAGGGGCGATTATTGCTCTTTTTTCTTCGAAAGGAGAACTTTTTAGTTATCGCGCCGTATATTTTATTGCTTTTTTGTTTTCCATTCCCGTTGTAATAGGTGCTTTTATGGTGAAGACAGGAGAAGCTGCCTTAAAAAAAAGCCTTGGGCTGGCAGCTTTTTTTGAAAGCCTGGTATATATAATCAGGAATAAAGTGATACTGGCAACAGCTCTGGTGGACCTCTCAACATATTTTTCTTTCGGTATTTTTGAAACGTTTGCTCCGGGTTATTTAAAAACCCTGGGTTATAAACCTCAAACTGTTGGTTTAATATTTTCTCTGCAGATACTTTCCATTGCGCTCACAAAACCTCTATTTGGGAAAATTGCGGATATTATTGATAAACGTTCGCAGATTGCCTGCGGTTTATTTACGCTTGGATTTGCAGTCGCGGCTCTGCCTTTTGTAACTTCGTTTGCGGCGGTGCTTGGAATAAGTTTACTCTTTGGTCTTGCAATGTCTTTTTCAACTGTAGCTACGAGCGCTTATGTCGCGGATGTGGCAAAGAAAGACCAGCTTGGGGCTTCCATGGGGGCGCTTTCTTCTATTATGGACGTGGGGCATTCTACTGGTCCGTTAATTGCCGGAAGTATCATTGCAGCTTTCTCAATTTCCGCAGGTTTTATATCCGGATTTATTCTTGCCGCAGCAATAACCGTAATGTTCCTTTTTATTGCCTATAGGAAATAACTGGAAAAGCAAAATACTCTGTGTTATAATAACTTTCACGGTTTTTAAATTCGTAAACCAGGGTGCCGGATCGTCTAATGGTAGGACTGCAGACTCTGAATCTGCCTATGGAGGTTCGATTCCTCCCCCGGCAACCAAATTATTTTATCTATCCGTCTAGGCAGATTTTGCAAAGGGTTTATGGTCATATATTTAAACCTTTGCTCAACTTGTCACCTTTTTCTATCAATTATTATCCATAAGGTATATAATAACCTTATGAATAAAATTGAACTAAATGAAGGTTTTGTAAAGGCGTTTTCGGCTTGCGAGGAAACATCAAAGCATGTTTTTATTACCGGAAAGGCCGGCACAGGCAAGTCGACGTTCCTTCAATACTTCAAGCAAAATACAAAGAAAAAGATAGCAGTTGTCGCTCCCACAGGAGTCGCGGCGCTTAATGTAAACGGGGAGACGATACATTCCTTTTTTGGGTTCCTGCCTGATATTACTCTTGAAAAAGTTAAGGCTTCAAAGAAGAAGAACAAACAACTTTTTAAAATAATAGATGCTATTGTCATTGACGAAGTTTCTATGGTAAGGGCTGATCTTATGGACTGCATAGATAAATTTCTCAGGATAAACGGGAAGAAAAAGAAAATACCGTTCGGCGGTATTCAGATGATTTTTATCGGAGATTTATACCAGCTTTCGCCTGTCGTAACCTCTAAAGAGAAGGAAATGTTTAGAACTGTTTATAAGAGCCCTTACTTTTTTTCCTCTGAAGTCTTTAAAGATTTAGAGATGGTGTTTATAGAATTTGAAAAAATCTACCGCCAATCCGAGGAAGGTTTTATCCGTCTTTTAAATAAGATCAGGAATAACACTATTCAGGAAGATGATATAAAAATATTAAATCAGCGTTATGGAGCCGGATTTGAAGATAAATCAAATTCAAAATATTTTATATATCTGACGACAACGAATAAAGCGGCAGCGGGGATTAATGAAGATCAGCTTTCAAAATTAAAAGGCAGGCCGCATGAATATAAAGCCAAAACGGAAGGTAACATTGAAAGCGGATATTTTCCGACCGACAACACGCTTAGACTTAAGAAGGGCGCTCAAATAATGATGCTGAATAATGAGCCGGCCGGAAGATGGGTTAACGGAACGCTCGGAACTATAGTTGATTTCCATAAAAATACGGATAGCTTAGAAGATTGTATAGTTGTTGAGTTCTCTGACGGGAATGTAGAGGAGGTAAATTCGAACACCTGGGATATATTTCACTATAAATATGATGCTAAGAAAAAAGCTTTGGAATCTGAAATAATAGGAAGTTTTACACAGTATCCGCTGAAGCTTGCCTGGGCAGTAACGATACACAAGAGCCAGGGAAAGACTTTTAATAAAGTTATTGTGGACTTTGGTTCCGGTACTTTCGCCCATGGTCAGGCGTATGTTGCTTTAAGCCGGTGTACCTCCTTTGGCGGATTGATTCTTAAAAAACCTTTGAAAAAGAGCCACATTCTGATGGATTGGCGCGTTATTGAGTTTACCACCAGATATCAGTATAAAGTATCGGAGGCCGGTATGCCGCTGACAAAGAAATTGGAAATATTAAAAGAAGCAATAAAAAATAAAACCAAACTAGAAATAATTTATCTTAAAAACAGCGATGAAAAATCAAAGAGGATTATTCTTCCAAAAAAAACGGGGGAGATGGTTTACAAAGAAAAAATCTTTACGGGGCTCCTGGCTTTTTGTGAAAACAGAAAGGAAGAACGTACTTTTCGGGTGGATAGAATTCTGGAGATGAAAACGGTTTAATGTTAGGTGCGCTTGAGGAATCGAGCAACTACAATCGGGATTAGGGAGAAAAAATCTTGAAGGATAATAGAAAGAGAAAATCTTGGTATGTCTATATCTTAAGATGTGCTGATAAAACGCTGTATACGGGAATAACCAATGATGTAAAAAAAAGAGTAAAAGCCCACAATGAAGGGAAAGGAGCGAAGTACACAAGAGGCCGAGCCCCTGTTGAAATAGTTTATAAGAAAAGATTTACGGATAAATCGGCGGCCTCAAAGGAAGAAGCCAAGATAAAGCGGTTAAACAAAAAGGAAAAGCTTAAAATCATAAAAAAGTGAACTTCATTTTCCGTCCGGGTTTATCATCATCATGGTCTTGTCTCCGAGCATGGTTTGGGGCAGCTTGTCGTCCCATTTTTTGATCCATTCCAGAGAAACGATATCTTTGGTTTCACCAGCTTGCTTTTTTGATTGAGTTTTGATAAAATCATCTCTATGATGATTACAAGCAGAACAAATAATGAATATATTAAAAGAATTAATCTCGCAATTGATTATATTAATTCAAACGTACATAAAAATTTAAGTTTGAAAGAGATTGCTTCTTCCGCTTGTTTTTCCAAATATCATTTTCACCGTATTTTCAAGGCAATTGTTGGCGAGACTTTGAAGGCTTTTGTTGAAAGGCTTCGGATTGAAAAATCTGTGGTTTATGTTACCAGGCAAGCGGATAGGGATATTACAGGAATAGCTATGAAGCTGGGTTATTCTTCTCCTTCGACATTTTCGAGGGCTTTTAAAAAGAGGTTTGGAATCAGCGCGACTGAAGCCAGGGGTCTAGGCTTTAAAAATTTCAGCAAGATTTGCAAAGGAAAAAGCAATAACGGGAAAGCGAAGCAATTAAAAATAGCTTATAATTCCTCAAGAGCCAAAATTTACGGCAAAGGAGGAAATATGCGGAATGTAACTGTAGAAATAAAAGAGCTTGCAGATTTGAGAGTGGCGTATGTAAGAGAAACCGGGCCTTATGACGAAAGTGCCGGCAGGGCTTTTCCAAAACTTTGTAAGTGGGCCTGGCCGAGGAAGTTTTTGAATAAAAAACACAGTCTTATCGGAGTTTCCTATGATGATCCCGGCGTTGCGGATGCCAAAAAATGCAGATATGACGCCTGTGTTACTGTGCCGGAAAACGTTGAGGCGGATGCTGTTGTGAACATAAGAAAAATTCCAGGAGGTCTTCACGCTGTTTTTCATTGTAAACTTGGAAAAAAGGATTTCAAAAAGGCGTACGGCTATGCCTATGGAAAATGGCTTCCGGAAAACAACTTTTTACCTGCTGACAGACCTGCTTATGAAGTATATTTAAAGGATGGCAGAAAAGACGGGATATTTGAGTATGATTTGTGCGTGCCAATAGAAAAAATTTAAAAATTTAAAGGAGGATAAGAATTTATGAGACAAATAGTTAAAGATAAAAATCTGGTTGCTTATTGCGGACTTTATTGCGGGGCCTGCAGGGGTTATTTGTCTGAAAAATGCAGCGGGTGTCAAAAGAACGAGAAAGCTTCCTGGTGTAAAATAAGGGTCTGCTGTATTGAAAATAAGTATTTGAGCTGCGCTGATTGTAAGCTTGCCGCAGCGCCTGAAGATTGTAAAAAGTTTAATAATATTATCTCAAAGATAATAGCGTTCATTTTTCGTTCCAACAGGAAGGCCTGTATTGCCAGGATAAAGGAAAAAGGATATGATTGTTTTGCGGGTGAGATGTCTGAAAAAAAGATTCCTTCGATAAAGGGATAGGACAATAATTTGAAATTTAAAAGAATAAGGGTTGTTATAGGGCTGTCAAAATTGACAGCCCCTTTTTTGAGAACGATAATATTATTGAGTTTGGTTCTATTTTCCTGTATAGTTGATTCATAAAGAAGAAAAAGGAGAATATGGAAAATATTAGATTTACGGAATTAAAAGTATCGCATGATTTGTTAAAAGCAATATCCGATATGGGGTTCGAAGAAACAACAGGCATTCAAACTTCTGCAATACCTCCGCTTCTGGAAGGTAAAGATGTGAACGGACAGGCTCAGACCGGTACCGGCAAGACGCTGGCGTTTGGAATACCGATACTGGAAAAAATCGATGCAAAAAAAAGAGATATTCAAGCTTTGATTCTTTGCCCTACTAGAGAACTTGCCATTCAGGTGGCGGAAGAAATCAAACGGCTTTCGAAATATAAAAGAGGTGTTTTCGTGCTTCCTGTTTACGGCGGACAGCCGATCAACAGGCAGTTAAGCGCGCTTCAGCGCGGTGTTCAGGTCGTAATAGGCACTCCGGGAAGAATTATTGACCATATTAACAGGGGCTCCATTAAGTTTGACAAAGTTAAGATGGTCGTATTGGATGAAGCCGACAAAATGCTTGATATGGGCTTTGTCGATGATATCCAGGAAATCCTAAAAAAGGTTCCAGGGGAAAGGCAGACAATGTTTTTCTCCGCGACCATGCCGAGAGCCTTTTTAGATCTTACAAAAAGATTCCAAAAAAATCCTGTTCATATCAGGATCGCTCATGAAACACTTACAGTTCCCAAGACAGAACAATATTATGTGGATGTAAGAGAAAGCGGAAAGATGGATTCCCTTTCAAACTTAATAGATTTTAATAATATTAAACTCGCGCTCGTTTTTTGCAACACTAAACGGCAGGTGGATGACATTGTGGACGCATTGCAGGCCAGAGGGTATGCCGTAGAAGGGCTTCATGGGGATTTAAAACAGGCTTCCCGGGACCGGGTGATGGCAAAATTCAGAAGAGGCGCGATTGAAATACTTGTTGCCACTGATGTTGCCGCCAGAGGACTGGATGTTGAAAACATAGAAGCGGTATTTAATTATGATATCCCTCAGGACGAAGATGCTTATGTTCATAGAATAGGACGTACCGGCAGGGCGGGAAAAGAGGGGAAGGCTTATACCTTTGTTGTCGGTAATGAGGTTTATAAACTCAGGGATATTCAGCGCTATGCGAAAACGACGATTAAACGGGCAAAGACTCCGTCGTCTACGGATCTGGAAGCGATAAGGTCAAATATTTTAATTGAAAGGATAAAGAAAACTATAGATGAAGGCAAATTGGACCGTTTTGTTGATCTTGCGGAAAAAATAGTGAGTGAAGATTATGCTTCCATGGATGTAGCCGCGGCTTTACTTAAAATGATGCTCGGAGGAAAGGAAGAAAAAGAAGAAGTGGATGAGGATGACTTAAACAATACCGGAGCGGCTCCGGGGAAAGTAAGGTTTTTTATTAATGTGGGGAAGGAAAATGGTATTTCCCTGAGCGATTTCGTCAGATTTATTGAGAAGGAAGGCGGTATTTCCGGCGGGCAGATATTCAGAGTAAGCCTGCATGACCGGTTCTCTTTCTTTGAAGTACCTCTGGAAAAGGCAAGGGAAGTGCTGAAAAAAATAAAAGGGAAAGAGCTGAAAGGAAGCAGAATATTTGTTTCTCCCGCGATGAAACGCTGATTAAAAAAAAGGTCCGGTATTATCTGTCGGAAAAAATAAATTTTTTCTGATTGAAAACATTAAGGCAGGCTTTCGCGACTTTGAGGTCGTAAAGCTTGCCTTTATTTTTTGCTAATTCTTTTAAAGCGTCCTTTATTCCTTTTGACGGCCTATAAGGCCTGTGAGAGGACATGGCCTCAACGATATCGGAAACCATTATAATTTTTGCTTCAAGAATAATATCTCTTCCGGTTAAGCCATAAGGATAACCGCTTCCGTCAATACGCTCATGATGCTGAAGCACCGTCTCGGCGACCGGGTAAGGAAAATCCATCTCTTTCAGTATTTCATAACCGATGGCCGGATGTATCTTAATTATGTTAAACTCGGATTTTGATATTTTCCCGGGTTTGCTCAAAATTTCTATAGGGACATTAATTTTGCCCAGGTCATGAAGAAGCCCTGCAATGCGTATTCTTTCTAGGGCGTCCTCTTTCAACCCAAGTTCCCGGGCTATAGCGCAGGCAAGCTGAGCGACTCTTATCTGATGCCCCGCGGTATAGGGGTCTCTCATTTCGACAAGGCGGGTGATAACGCGCATCGCGTCATCCATAGTTTTTTTAAGTTTTGATAAACTGTTTTTAAGTTCGTCCTCTATGTGCCTTTGTCTTGTCACATCCACCATGGTGGTTCTTACTGCTGTTACTTCATGTTTTTCGTTAAACTCCAGAACATCATCAAGAGAAACCACTATCCTGGTGCCGTCGCTTCTTAAATAAATTCTATTTCCGGATTTTGCTGTTTCCTTGCCTGCTATTTTTCTTAAGAAACGGAGTTGTGCTTCTTCTCTCTGGGAAGCCTCAATGAAATCAAAAATAGGTTTACCCACCATATCTTCTTTGTCGTAACCCAGCATTTTCAGTTCTGTTTCATTAACGCTGGTTATTATTCCGTCAGGATTAAGAGTGTGATAGGCAACGGGAGCGTTGTTCCACAGCTCCCTGTATTTTACCTCGTTTTCTAAAAGGATTTTTTCTGAAACTTTATCTTTGGTAATATCTTTTAAATGTTCAATTACGCCCTCTATCTTGCCGGTCTTTGCATCCCTCAGGGGATAGGAATAAGTATTTAACCACCCTGTAATATTCTTATTAGGGTCTAAATAGGGAATTGTTTTACTGCAGGTGGCGCCGGTTTTTAAGGTTTTCAGCGTGGGACAGTCTGCACAGGGTTTTTTTCTGCCGCGATAAGCCATATAGCATTTTTTTCCTGCCAGAGGCAGGGAGTGTTTGTACCATTTTTCCATTACCTTATTGACTTTCAGTATATTGAGGTCTTTATCAAGTACGGATATACCGTCTTGGATGCCGTTAAAAACATTGCTGAGAAAAACTTCGGCCCGCTCCAGCTTATCAAGAGCTGTTTTCTCTTCTGTTATATCTCTTGATACATTGAGGAGGATGTCAAGTTTATTGTTTTCGTTAAGGATCGGAATTCTTTTAACGGAATAATGACTGATTTTTTCCTTTGCTGCTACGATATCCAGGGTATTACAAGGTGTTTTCGTTTTTACTGCTTTTTTGTAATAATTCTCGATATTTTTAAAGACTTTTTGATACTTGCTGTTGCCCTTTATAAAGTAATCCCCGATTTGGAGAGGGGGAAGCCCTAATTCGTTCATCCAGTTAAAGAAGAAAGTATTGGCATAAATAATCTTTAAATCGGGGGAGAGCACTAAAATAGATTCGTCTACGGCATTCATGATTTTTTTGAGAATATCGTCGGAGTATTTAATGATATTATTGGTTCTTAAATTCTGAATAATGTAAGAGAGCCCCAGAGAATACAGGCGCAGAAGAGAGGTGGTGTAATTATCCGGGCCGATTCCGGAAAAACCGGAA
>JAZDIO010000221.1:0-3878 GCA_043804965.1 Candidatus Firestoneibacteriota bacterium
CTTTCTCAATGATGGACAAAGTCCGCTCCTGCCTTCTGTGCTCCGCGCTCTTTAATTTATTCCGGCAAAGATTCACGGTTATCGTAAATATCCAGGTGGACAAAGAACTTTCTTCTCTGAATTTCCTGATGTTCTTATGGACAGAGACAAAGCACTCCTGTGTAATGTCCTGGGCTTCCTGGTAATCGGCAAGAAACCTGTAGGCAGTATTATAGATTTTGTCCTTGTACTTAAAGACAAGCTGGTTGAAATACTGCTGTTTACCCGCTTTTAAGCCCTTTAAAAGGACAGAATCCTGTTCGAAAACCAAGTCAAACTCCCCGTCCTGCAGATTTAGACAGATGGAACGAAGAAAAGTTCCATTCCATCTGTTGATGACACAGATTAAAACAAGATGGCACAGCTAGAACAAAACTGATACCAAACCGATAATACGAACCTCTCCGAGCTTACGCACGGAGTTTCGGACGATAGGTAGATTTTAATTATTCATGCCAAATTTACCACCCTGTACCGTAATGGTGCAGGGCACGTCCCACGAGCTCACGAGTTCTGAGCTGTTTTCTTTGGCATAACGTCATAACTAGATAATAGCAAAAATATGAGTATATTCGCAATAGAATTGATTCGCAAAATATGTTGCATTTTAAAATTCTTTTATGTATACTATGAAAACCAAGGGGAAGAAATATTTCGAAAAGCAAAGACTGCATATGTCCTGATAACTCTTCCTCATTTTATATCAAAAAGGAGAAAAGAAGATGAATGAAAATCACCCTATTCTAATTAATGCAATAGAAACAAAAATATACAGACTTAGAGATCAAGAAGTAATGTTAGGTCATGACCTTGCAGAATTATATGCAGTTGAGGGGTTCAGGCTAAATGAAGCTGTTAAAAGAAATATTATCCGTTTTCCTTCGGATTTCATGTTTCAAATAACCCAGCTAGAATATGATGTTTTGCTATCGCAAATTGCGATAGCAAACAGCATTTCAAAATCAAGGTTTTTACCCTACGCCTTTACAGAACAGGGTATCTCAATGCTATCCTCTGTTCTTAATAGTGAACGTGCAATTAGAATTAACATTGAGATAATGAGAACTTTTGTAGCTTTCAGAAAGAAGATCTTTACGCAAAGAGAAATACTAGCCAAACTTGAGAATATAGAAGGCAAGGTCTCCTTACATGAAAATCAAATAACCACGCAAGGAGAAGTGATGAAGGACCTTGTAGATCAAATCCGAAGAATGATAAAAGCCCCAGCAAAAAAGACCAATAGATACGGTTTTAAAAAGGAATAGGCAGGTTGTGGCGTTTTTCATTATTAAAATTTCAACGTTGTGGATATGAACCTCTGCAGACTTACGTCCGAAGTTTCGGCGAAGGGAATTCAAATCATTACTCATGCCGCATTTACCACCCTGTACCGAAATGGTACAGGGCACGTCCCCGGAGTTACCTCCGTGGTTTTCTGCGGCATCCTCGCCATAAAGTGACTTTCTTTAATTACTTCCCCATAACCGCAATTACTTTAACCGGCTTTGCGCTCTTTTTATACGGGATAATATTTCCTTTTATGACTTTTCCGTCAACGAGGAGGAACAGGACTCCTTTGTTCACATTTTCCGGATTTCGTACTGTTATCAGATATTTTACCCCTCTAAAAACACGTTCCAGAAAGAACTCTTTCCATTCTGCCGGAATACAAGGGTCTATACAGAGTCCTTTGAAATCAGGCCTGCAGCCTATTATATATTGCATGGTCGCAACCGCCATCCAGGAGGCCGTACCGGTAAGCCAGCCGTTTCTGCCCCGGCCTACGATATGAAAAGGTTTCTGGCTCACAAATTGGCAGGCCACATACGGCTCTGATTCATGTACTTCTGCTTTTCTGTTTTTCGCAGCCAGGCACATGCGTTTAAAATATTCCATGGATTTTTCGCCGCGGCCGAGAATTGCTTCAGCAACAATCATCCAGCTCGAAGCGTGATTAAAAACGGCTCCATTTTCTTTTATTCCGGGGGTCATTACTC
The DNA here is from genome assembly GCA_043804965.1 of Candidatus Firestoneibacteriota bacterium. Taxonomy (GTDB): domain Bacteria; phylum Oederibacteriota; class D2-FULL-39-29; order D2-FULL-39-29; family D2-FULL-39-29; genus D2-FULL-39-29. Next base: position 2,037 of record JAZDIO010000221.1, read on the forward strand.
CGGCAGAACCTATTCTAACGTCAAATTTTTCAAACCCGCGATCCATTATCTTATGACCGTCTTCACAGCCGAGATATTTTTCTACACAGTCCAGCATGCTGAGGGCTCTTTTTCCTTCCACACTTCCGCCTATAACAGCCCAGGGGTGCGGTTCCAAGAATATTTTCGGAAGAGCTTTATTCTTTCTTGCGCCTAAAACAGTCCCGTCCGTAAATATCATTCTCTTTAACCATTTCCCGTCCCAGCCAGCAGTATTGATAAGCTTTTTTATAGCGTCATACCTTTTCTGCAGAACATTTATCATTTTTTTGCTGCCTGCGTAATCCAAAAGCTTGATTAATTCTCTTGTTGAAGCGCAATACAGTGTTGAATTAAAAAGGCTTTCAGCCCGCATATCAGAAGGATTCAAGGAATCATTCCAGTCCGCCGAGCCGGTCTGTATTAAACCGTGCCGGCCTTTTAGTTCCCAGATAAAATCATTAACCTTTAGAAGATGATCAATAACTTTATCTTCCTTTTCGCTGTCAATATACCCTGCTTTTGTGTTTAAAAACGCAAGGTCTCCTGTTTCTCTGACATATTGCGAAATAGTAAGCGCCAGCCAGCTGTTAGTATCATAAAACGTTTTTACGCCGTATTTGTTTTTCGCAGGATGCAGATTGTGAGCGACACCTCCGTCAGAATAAACAGCTTTCATAAGATAATTAATTACTATCTTTGATTTTTCCGGAAGAGCGTGAAGCATTCCCAATTGGTCCTGGCAGCTGTCCCGGTATCCGTATCCGGCGCGCGTTATACCCCATTCATAGCTCGAAATACTTCTGGAAAGCCGCATGGTCATAGCGGACTGATACTGAATAAAACCGTTTACCATAGTATCAAACTCTTTATCCGGAGTTTTTACTTTGAACAGGTCAAACTTCTTCTTCCAGTAACCTTTTGCAGCTTCAAAGGCCTTGTCAACATTACTAAAGCTTTTATATTTTTTTGAAACAACAAACACGTCTTTTTGATCCTGGGCTACACCGGTCTGATAAACGATCCTTTTACTCTGCCCGGGCTTCAGTGTAAACTTATGCTCAAAACAGCCTATCGGATAACCGCCGTTTTTGCAGTAGTTCGTGGAGACGCCTTTTTCAACAACAATGGGATTTTTTTCATCTCTGTACCGGCCAAGGAAGAGATCCCTGTCTCCGTTATAGCCGTATGGTTTTACATTTGAAGTATGATACCCGTAAAGCTGAACAAATTTCATATCATGGAGGCCTGTCCCCACATCATTATAAGAATGATGAATTATTGCCCCGTTCTTATGCTCCTGCCTGGAAATATTCGGACAGTTATCTATATTCATAAGATCTCTCAGCGCGCCCCAGAACGCAAATTCAGCATAGCTGAAAGTTGAGAGTTTTCTTGCCCTCTTTCCGATATTCGTAATCTTGAAGTCCCATATTTCGAGAGCTCTGTCCATCGGCACAAAATATGCCGTTTCTGTCTTTATATTATCATAAATAAAAGTAATGATATTATAACCTGCTCCGACCCGGCACTGATAATCAGATTTTTTTACATCGGTATGAACGGGCGCCCAGCAGGCAGACCAGTATTTTCCTTTTTCATTATCTCTGACGTAAATATATCTGCCGGGCCGGTCATAAGGGACATTCTGATAACGATATCTGAGCAGCCTCGTAGTCAAAGGATCTTTATCATAACAAACCCCGCCTGAAGTATTCGAAATCATCGAAACGGTAGTATCATTCATTAAGTAATTAAACCAGGGCCTCGGCGTATCCGGCCTGGTAATCACATATTCACGGTTCTCCCGGTCAAAATATCCGT
>JAZDIO010000222.1:0-10651 GCA_043804965.1 Candidatus Firestoneibacteriota bacterium
CCGATATGATATACTTTTTCCATAAGGGTTACCTCCAGCCGCTATTTCCGTAGCGGGCTCTGATTTGGTTTCGGTCAATACAATTTTACACTAAATTGTATCACCGAGGTAGCCCTTTCATAATATCAGTCCCTAATTTAATCTCTTGGAATTTTTTGGGAGCGAGATCGTAGGAGGTTTTATTTTTAATACCATACCTTCCCATTGCCAGAGGTACTTCCTTTCGGGTTGAAAAGAAGCTTTTTTTCTGCTAAAATAATCGTGTTATGAGAAAAACTATGAAAATAAAGGTGATTATATTTGATGTGGACGGGCTGATGGCTGATACTGAATATTATCAGTGTAAATCTATAGCAGAATTAATGAGTTCGTATGGGGTAAAGTTAAACCATTCTTACCATGCAAAATTAATAGGGGTATCTACCAAAGATAACTTTCTGGAATTAAAAAAGAGGTATAATATAACAGAAAATATTAACACCCTCCTTGCAGCCCGTGAAAAACTATACTTGAAAACTATAAAAGCCTCAGGTATTAGGGCGTATCCGGGATTGAAAGAGATCCTGGAATATGCAAAGAAAAAGGGCATTAAGATAGCAATCGGTTCTTCCAGTGTAAAAACCCAAATAAACGTTGTTGTTCCGATCCTAATAAAATCTATAGGGATAAGGACGCCGTTCAGAAGATATTTTGATGCGATTGTTACCGGTTCGGATGTGAAAAAAACAAAACCTGCGCCGGATATTTACAACCTTGTTTCGAGGAAATTAGGTATAGCTCCTCATGAGTGCCTGGTTCTGGAGGATTCTGTTTCGGGAGTGAAAGCCGCAAAAGCAGCAAAGATGTTCTGTATTGCCGTTAAAAACAGGTATTCAAAGAATCATGATTTGAACCTGGCGGATTGTATAGTAAAGGGACTAAAAGAAGCATTAAAAGAGATAAAAAAAATAGGGGAAATATGAAAACCACTGCGGCGCTGTTGTTAATATTGATAAACTCATCTCTTTTTTCGCAGGATATTTCTGAAAATCCCGAATTAAGGGACCTGTATAAAGAAACCACATGTGAAGAGAAAAAAACAGAACCGGGTATGTCTCTTGAAGATGCCGGTCAAAATATTGAATCAAAAGAGGCAAAGAAAGAAGGAGCGCCGGAAGAGAAAAGAATAAATCCTGAGGAATATCTTAAATATCTGAAATCTGACAAGCCGGGAGAGAGAGTGTATGCTATAAAGATTATGGGCGCAAGCAGGCAAAAGAGGTATATAAAAGAAATTGAACCGTTTTTAAAAGACAAGAATCCTTTGATTGTTGAAGCAGCCATAATAGCTTATGGATTTTCAAAAGACGAGGCCTCAATCCTGAAGTTAAGGCCGATGTTAAAGGTTCCAAACAGTGCGATGAGATCCCTTGTGGTAAAAGCGCTTTATAATATCGGGGGGAAAAAAGCTGAAGACCTTATAATTGAATTGCTTGATGATGGGGACAGCTCCATGCGCGGGAAAGCGGCGGAAACCCTGGCTTCCATGAAGAGTAAGGCGGCCTGGAGCAGGTTGTCAAGATCAATGTGCTGCGATCCTTCGTCCGGTGTAAGGAGGGGTGCGGCAAAAGCCCTTGCGGAGATACAAAGCATACATTCAATTAAAGACTTAATAACTGGTTTGAAGGATTCGGATAAAACTGTCGCTTTCTACTGCGCAGTGGGTCTGGCCAGGATGAAAGATAAATCCGGCATTGAGCTTTTGATTGACATGCTTACCTATGATGAGATAGGCCCAAGATCGCTTGCTCTTGATTCGCTTTCATATCTTGAGGACCGCAGATTAATAGAACCGCTTAATAAAATGTCTCTTAATGATAAAGCTCCTTATTTGGCTAAAAAGGCGGGAGAGATGCTTAAAAAACTTGAGGAGAAATATAAAAAATGAGCAATAATGATCTTGAAACCCTGAGGCACAGTGCTTCTCATATTATGGCCCAAGCCGTAAAAAGACTATGGCCTGATGTTAAATTGGCAATAGGTCCGGCTATTGAAGACGGCTTTTATTATGATTTTGACAAAGCAATGCCTTTTATGGTTGAAGACCTTGTTAAGATTGAAGAGGAGATGAAGAGGATAATAAAAGAAAATATTCCTTTTAAAAGAAGAGAACTTTCAAGGGAGGAAGCGCTTAAATTGTTTTCCGATAAAGGCGAGAGTTATAAAATTGAGCTGATAAATGATCTTCCTGAGGAACAGGTGCTTTCCATATACGAGCAAGGCGAGTTTGTTGACCTCTGTAGAGGCCCTCATATTAGGTATACTAAAGAACTTAAGGCCTATAAACTTTTTTCCGCGACTGGAGCTTATTGGCGCGGCAGTGAGAAAAACAAAATGCTTTCCAGAATATACGGTACGGCTTTTAACAGCAAAGAAGATCTGGAAATGCACATTAAAAAATTGGAAGAGGCAAGACAGAGAGATCATACAAAACTTGGGAAAGAGCTCGGGCTTTACGTGTTAAGCCCGCTTGTCGGAAAAGGGCTCCCTTTGTTTACTCCAAAAGGTACTACGATATTGCGGGAACTCCAAAGATGGATAGAAGATGAAGAACTTAAGAAGGGCTATCAGTTTACAAGGACCCCGGTGCTTGCAAAGACCGATCTTTATGCTGTTTCCGGGCATTTAGACCATTATAGGGATAAAATGTTTATTTTTAAGACAGATGAAGGGGAAGAACTGGCTCTTCGGCCTATGACCTGCCCTCATCAGTATATGATATATAAGGCTGAAACAAGAAGTTACAGGGATCTGCCGATAAAATATTCGGAAACTTCATTGCTGTTCAGGAAAGAGCTGTCAGGAGAGCTTCACGGGCTGATCCGGATCTGGCAGTTTACTCTTGCGGATGCTCATATCATTTGCAGGCCTGATCAGCTGGAAGAGGAGTTTGAAAAAGTTCTGGACTTTATTCAGTACATTATGAAGACAATTGGGCTGACTGATTATTATTACAGATTTTCTAAAGGGGATCCAAAGAATAAAGAAAAATATATTGATAATCCAAAAGCCTGGGCAGAGTCGGAAGGTACTCTTAAAAAGATACTTGATAAACTCGGTATGAAATATAAAGAAGCCGAAAATGAAGCTGCTTTTTACGGTCCCAAGCTTGATGTTCAGATGAAAAATGTATGGGGAAAAGAAGATACGATGTTTACCGTGCAGATTGATTTTTCTAACCCTGAGAAGTTTGATCTTTCTTATGCCGATAAAGATAATAAACAATCGCGTCCTATGATTATTCACAGGGCTTCAATTGGCTGCTATGAGAGAACGCTTGCAATGCTCATAGAAAAATATGCCGGGAATTTCCCTACCTGGCTGTCTCCTGTTCAGGTTAAAATTCTTACCATAGGTGAGAACCAGGAGGAATACGCAAAAGGCCTTGCCGGAACGCTTGCAACTGAAAATGTCCGCGTTGAAATGGATTTGAGCGCTGAAAAAATTGGGGCGAAAATCAGAAACGCCAGGCATGAGAGAGTTTCTTATATTCTTGTGGTTGGAGAAAAAGAAGCAGCCGAAAATAAAGTTGCCGTAAGGCGCCGCGGTGCGGAAGATCTTGGTCCTATAGATTTTGGAGAATTTAAAGAAATGCTTTTAGAAGAAATTAAGACAAGGAAGTTGCCATAAAAATATTTACGATTGACAACCCTGTACCATTCATTTCATTCAGGTTCAGGGCCGTGAGCCCGATTACAAAGGAGTGGTTCATGGTTTAATAAATGAAGTAAGAAGTTTTTGCAATGTAAAGCGTTCCAACGTGTAACGTTCAACGTTAAAATGTTATTTGGAGGTTTATCAGATGGCCTTGTTTAAAAAAATAAAATTCAGAGAGCTTACCGCAAAGAAGGTGGAAATTCCTAACGGTTTGTGGAGTAAATGCGATAATTGTAAAGAAATGATATACACAAAACAGCTGGAAGAAAATCTCCGTGTTTGTCCTAAATGCCAGCACCATTTCAGAATGAATGCAAAGGAACGTATTAAACTTCTTGTGGATGAAGGTACTTGGGCGGAGGATAAATACAGGGTGATTCCTATGGATCCGCTGAATTTCCCTGAATACAAGGAAAAATTAAGAAAGAGCCAGGCGGCTACAGGTTTAGACGATGCTGTTATTACAGGAGAAGGAAAGATCTGCGGAATTCCGGCAGCTATAGGTGTAACAGATTCTTTTTTCATGATGGGTTCAATGGGTTCTGTTGTGGGAGAAAAGATCACAAGGATAGTTGAACATGCGATAGACAGGAAAATCCCGCTGCTTCTTGTTTCTTCTTCCGGAGGCGGAGCAAGAATGCAGGAAGGTATCCTTTCTCTTATGCAGATGGCAAAGACCAGCGCTGCTTTGAAAAAACTTTCTGAGGCCCAGATCCCTTATATTGCGCTTCTTACCGATCCGACCGGCGGAGGTGTTACTGCCAGCTGGGGAATGCTGGGAGATATTACTATTGCCGAACCAAACGCCTTGATTTTGTTTGCAGGTCCGAGGGTGATTGAGCAGACGATAAGACAAAAGCTCCCGAAAGGATTTCAAAGATCTGAATTCCTGCAGGAACACGGGTTTATTGATATGGTAGTTCACAGAAAAGACTTGAAAGAGAATCTCGCGAAAATATTAAAATTTTTTTATAATAATTAAATTTGATCTTGCATTAACCTTAATACCAATGAGGGGATTTTTTTATCTTGACAGTTGCTTTCATAGATTTCTCTGTATTGTGAAAATCAAAAATTTAAAAAACCCATATACTTATTGCCTAATCAGTGGAGTTGGATCTAAAACTCCCCCAGGTTGTAATATTATAAATGCTAGAAATGATACGTTTTCTACTCTGGATTTTTGGTCTGTTAAAAATCTTGTAAAATATTGAGTATTTTGGTATATTAGATAGAACTCAAACATATGTGGAAAAAACTTTTTAAAAGATATCGTTTATATCTGATAGTTACCGTAATCCTGGCAGTTTCCGCGGGACTTTTCTTCTTTTTTGAGGGAAAAAAGCAGGGTTTGGGGAAAAGTCACGCTGTTTCTGAGGTTGTATATGCTCTTCAGAAACCAATAAGCAAGCTCGGAAACGCGGCGGAATATGCCTGGAATACCCTGGTGAAATTTGCTTATCTGAAATATGATAATGAAAAATTGCATAAAGAGCTTTCTACTATGGCTTATCAGAATAACAAGCTGGTAGAAACTGAAATGGAAAATGATCGTTTAAAAAAACTTCTTGATTATAAAAGGAAAGTATATTTTAAGACCTGCATGGCTAAAGTTGTCGGCAGGGATTTAAGCAACTATTTTGGCGTGCTTACTGTTGACCTGGGAGAGAGAGACGGAGTTGTTATCGACATGCCCGTTATTTCTCCTGAAGGTATAGCAGGTAAGATTATTGAAGTTTATCCTGAATATTCTCTGGTAATGCTCCTTACTGATTATAAGAGCGGAATAAGCGGTATTATTCAAAAACCCCGTTCGGTCGGTACGGTGACGGGAGCCGGAAACGGGATGTGTAAGATGAAATATCTTTCTGTTAATGATGAAGCAAAAATAGGGGATTTTATTGTGACTTCCGGTGACGGAAAATTTCCAAAAGGGCTTCTGATTGGTAAAATATCCGGTATCAGGCCTGCTTCAGACAGTATGAGCCTGGATATAGATGTTATTCCCGCTGTTAATGTCTTAAAACTCGAGGAAGTCCTCATAGTGTTTAAGGAGTGAACTAAATTCATGCTGATCAGAGTGTTGCTGTTATTTATATGTTTTTTATTCCAGATATCCGTGAGGGATAACGTTTTATTGTTTGGTTTTGCTCCTGATTTTTTAGTATTGGGACTTGTTTTGACGGTGAAAAGAAATAATATAATTGACGGAGTTATTTTCGGAGCCGGTTGCGGGCTTCTTTATGATCTTGTCGCGTACAGCTATTTTGGTTTCGGCCTTTTTACGCTCACTCTCTCAGGGTTTTTAACTGCGTTTTTAAAAAAACATGTGTTTACAGATAATATATTTTCAAAAATGCTTATAGCCCTGCTGGTTTCGCTTATTAGCGGAGTTATCTCTCTTTTAACCATCAATTATTTCTATGTTCCGGTTAATTTTACAAAGGAACTGATAAAGATTGTCCTTCCTGTTTCCGTTTATACTTCGGTTCTTCTCAGTCTCCCGCTTCTCCTTTATTATCCTTTCAGCAGCAAGCTTAAAAAAGTGTTCGGCTGATATGGTTCTTGAAAGAGTTCAGGATAAAGAACAAAAAAAAAGGTTTAAGCTTCTTATAGCTTTTGGTTCTCTTCTTATGGGAATAATATTCTTAAGGCTGTTTTATATCCAACTTATATCTTACTGGAAATTTAAAAATCTGGCGGAAAGCAACAGCACCAGGGTGGTCCCGAAACGTGCGGCAAGAGGGATAATTTATGACAGATACGGGGAAAAACTGGCGGACAGCGTCCCTTCCTATACTGTTTCAATAATTCCGATAGATCTTAAGGACAGAGAGAAGGTTGTCCCTATGCTTGCCGAAATACTGGAAATTCCAGAAGAAGAAATTAATCAAAAAATTGAGAACCAGAAACAGAAGGTCTTTGAGGCTATAAAAATTAAAGGAAATTTAAAGGCCTCGGTTATTTCTATAATTGAGGAGCATAAGCCTGAGCTTTCAGGCGTTATAATACATACCGAGGCAAAGAGAAACTATCCCAATAAGGAGATGGCATCTCATGTTGTCGGTTATGTGGGGGAGGTCAACCCGAATGATGTTAGTAAAGGAAAATTAAGCGGCGGGGATATTGTAGGAAGATCCGGTATTGAGAGGAGGTATGATTCGGAATTGCGGGGAATAAACGGTGCTTCGAAAATAATGGTAAATTCCTCAGGAAAAGAAATTAAAAGTATGGGCGATGATCCGTTCATTAAAGGGACAGACTTGGTCTTAACAATAGATTTGAAACTCCAGGAGGCTTGTGAAGAGTCTTTTAGGGGGCGCCGCGGCGTTATCGTCTGCATGAACCCCGTAAACGGGGAGATATATGCTTTGGTAAGCAAACCTTCGTTTGATCCTAATATTTTCTGCGGGCAGCTTGATAAAAAAGAATGGAAGAAGATGTTGAATGATCCCGAACAGCCTTTCTTGAACAGGGCTGTAGGGGGGCTTTACTCTCCGGGATCGGTATTTAAAATTGTTCCTGCGGTGACGGCTCTTGAAAAAAATAAACTGACGGTAAATGATGTATTTGTCTGCCGCGGGACTTATCACTACGGTAAAGATTGGACCTATGATTGCTGGAAGTCGGAAGGTCACGGAGTTATTTCAATGGTAGATGCAATCGCCCAATCCTGCGATATTTATTTTTATCAGCTGGGTCTTACCGTTACTGCGGACAGAATATCTGAATATGCGAGGCTTTTTGGGTATGGTGATTTAACCGGAATAGACCTTGACGGGGAAAAATCAGGGCTGGTTCCGACTCCGTCCTGGAAGAAGGATAAATACGGCATTCACTGGTTTCCGGGAAATACGATACAATATACCATCGGACAGGGCTATATTACTGCAAATCCCCTCCAAATATTGTCGACATACAATATAATAATTAATAATGGAACCTCTTACAAGCCTCATCTGGTTAAAGCTGTCGGAGGGAAGGAAATAGAAAAAGGAATGTTGAAAAGCTTTGCTATCAGTGCAAAAACTCTTGAGGTTATAAAAAAGAGTTTATGGAAGGCGGTTAATTTAGGCGGGACCGGCGGTAGATCAAAATCTGCATTTGGAATTGCTGGAAAAACGGCTACTGTGGAAAATCCTCACGGGCTGTCGCATGCCGCTTTTGTCGGGTATGCGCCTTTTGCGAATCCTGAAGTTTCCGTGCTGGTATTTATAGAAGCAGGAGGTTCAGGCGGTGAAAATGCGGCGCCTATAGGAAAACAGGTGATAGAGTCGTATTTTAAATTGAAGAAGGAGCGGTATGCTGCTGCTAGAAAAACAGAGCCTAAAGAGCTTAAATAAGGTAATACTTGTGGTTATTGCGATATTAAGTATCCTGAGCTTAATTATGATTTACAGTGCGACGAGCACCATTGAAGCTACGGGTTTTAAAAACAACTTTTTTATAAAGCAGGCGATATGGATTGTTTTCTCCTTCTTTATGTTGATAGTTGTCAGTACGATAAGCTATGAGGTCTGGATAGGTTTATCGCCGTGGATGTATTATGTTACTATCGGCCTTTTGTTGCTACTTCTTGTAGCCGGAAAAAATGTTTTTGGGAGCGCCAGGTGGTTTCACCTCGGACCTGTTGCCTTTCAACCTTCAGAGTTTGCCAAGGCAGCTTTGGTTCTCATGCTTACAAAATTCATTTCAGACAATAAAGGAAAGATAGATATTCTGGAAGGAATGGGCAAAACATTTATAATAATAGGTGTTCCGATGTCTTTAATCCTTCTTCAGCCGGATTTAGGGACAACGCTTATTTTTATTCCTATGGTATTTTTCATGCTTTTTATAAGCGGAATGAAAAAACGGTATCTTCTTACCACCTTTGGCCTTCTGGCGGCGCTTGCTCCGATATTTTATTTCTTTTTAATGAAGGATTATCAGAAGAAAAGGATTACAAGCTTTTTAAACCCTGAATCCGATCCGCTGGGCAGCGGCTATTCTTTGATTCAATCGAAGATAGCTGTCGGTTCGGGAGGACTCTTTGGCAAAGGGCTTTTTAAAGGTACTCAGTCTCAGCTGAATTTTATTCCTGAACATCATACGGATTTTATTTTCTCTGTTATAGGGGAAGAACTGGGTTTTATCGGAGCGGTTATAATACTTTTTCTGTATTATATGCTCATCATGGAAGGCATTAAAATCGCTATTTACGCCAAAGACAGAACCAGCACAATTTTAGCCACAGGGATTGTGGCAATATTTATCACTCAGGTTTTTGTCAACATCGGAATGACTCTCGGGATTCTGCCTGTTGTCGGTGTTCCTCTGCCTTTCCTGAGTTACGGCGGGTCGTCCCTTCTTTTCTCCATGTTTTTGGCGGGAATTCTTCTTAATATACATATGTCCATCAAAAAATTCTCATCATGATTAATATGGAAAAATTTAAAGAACGTCTTTACCTGGAAGTACTTCCTTTTGTAGCTCATCCTGCAAGATATATCGGTTCTGAACAGAATGCTGTTTGCAAAGATCACGCCAAAACAGATGTAAAGGTATTACTGGCATTTCCTGAAACCTATGAAGTCGGGATGTCTTACCTGGGCTTTAAAATATTATACGGAATTATTAATGAGAGGAGGGATTCTCTTGCTGAACGGGTTTTTTCTCCCTGGCCGGATATGGAAGCAAAGTTAAAAGAAAAAGGCTTGCCTCTGTATTCGCTGGAAACTTTTACTCCTGCGTCAGATTTTGACATACTAGCTTTTACCCTTCAGTATGAGATGACTTATACAAATATCCTTCAGATATTAGAACTTTCCGGAATCCCGTTTTTATCCTCAAAGAGAGAGGAAAAATATCCTCTTATAATCGGAGGAGGGCCGTCAGCTTTTAATCCCGAGCCTGTTGCGGATTTCTTTGATATTTTTCTTGTCGGGGAGGGCGAAGAGGCGGTTAACGATATAATAAATGCCGTTAAAGCGGGAAAAGTCTCCGGGTTAAAAAAGAAAGCATTGTTGGAAGAACTTGTAAAGATAAAGGGTGTGTATGTCCCATCTTTTTATAAACCGGAATATAACGAGGATAAGAGTATCGGAAAAATTGAACGGACGAATCCCAAAGCGCCGGAAACAATCCAAAAAAGAATAATCGCAGATATGGATAAAGCTTATCAGCCGGCTGCTCCTGTTGTGCCCTACCTGGATATTATTCAAAACAGGATATCTCTGGAGATTATGCGGGGGTGTACGAGAGGTTGCAGGTTTTGTGTGAGCGGTATTACCACAAGGCCTCTTCGTGAAAGGTCGGTATCAGGACTTTTGAACGCCTATATGGAAAGTTATAAAAATACGGGGTTTGATGAGCTCTCTCTCTCTTCTTTGAGTTCAACTGATCATTCAAAGATTAAAGAAATGCTCAGAGAGCTTAATAAGTCTTTTGAAGGCGAGAGTGTTTCTGTTTCTTTACCTTCTTCCAGGATTGACGCGTTTTCGGTGGAACTGGCGGCAGGATTGAATTCTGTCAGGAAATCCACGCTGACTTTTGCTCCGGAAGCAGGGACGCAGCGGCTTCGCAATGTAATTAATAAATGCGTAACAGAAAATGACCTTCTGACAGCCTGTATTTCAGGTGTCAGGTCGGGGATGAATAATATCAAGCTGTATTTTATGCTGGGGCTGCCTACTGAAACAGACGAGGATGTAATCGCGATTGGGGAACTTTCAAGAAAAGTAAATGCGGTTTGTAAGGAAATAAGCCGGAAATTCAGGGGGTTGACTGTGAGTGTATCGTTTTTTATTCCCAAACCGCACACTCCTTTCATGTGGCAAGCCCAGAATACAACAGCTGAGTTAAAAAGAAAAGTAGACTTACTCAGAAAAAATGTGAATCCAAGATGGCTAAAGTGGCACAGTCTGGAACTTTCCGCTCTGGAAGGAGTGTTTTCCAGAGGAGACAGGAAGTTAGC
>JAZDIO010000223.1:0-2246 GCA_043804965.1 Candidatus Firestoneibacteriota bacterium
GTTTTGATTCTGGTAATGATTCTGTTGAAAACATACTCGTTATAGACCCATTTGAAAGTGCTTATTTTTTGATTAAGCGGAATTTACGCAGTAAAGATAGGGATAAATATATTGATATTGCAAAAAATGAAGAATCCGTCAAAGAGCAAATCAGGGCAGGTAAGATAGTGTATTATTGCGATAATATTGTGACATTATCAGGTAAATTAGAAGGAGAAAAAAGATCCGTTGAAGTCAGGCAGGTAATAAGGCTAACTGAGAGAACAATTGATAGAAATAATCAACACTTACTTTTCCCTGACTATGAAATAGATGTTTGGTACACAAATGTAGAGGCAAAGCATGATTGTAAAAAAATTGTTGATTTGTATAAGGATCATGGAACTTGTGAACAGTTCCACAGCGAGTTGAAAACAGATATGGATGTTGAACGACTGCCTTCAGGGAAATTTGAAACCAATAGATTAATCTTATCTATGGCTATGATAGCCTTTAATAATTTAAGGCTAATTGGGCAGGAGGTGATAAATTCCGGACAAACAAACAGAAAAAGAAAAGTGGAAAGATTGAGAATAAGAAAAGTAATACAGGATATAATGTATATGGCAGGCAAATTTATGGTTAAACATAAACTACCGACGATAAAGATACCTGCGATAAATAAGTTTGTAGATGCTTTTGGATTTGTTTTTAGAAAGCTACAGTTAGAATAAAATCAGCTTTGGTATTATGTAATTTTAATAAATTTTTAGGCTATAGTAATTATGAAGCAAAAAATAATAAATGAAGAACGAATGAATGAACAGAAAACTATACAGAACTTAAAAAACCGGGAATGAATCGTAAAACTTATGGGATAATAAAATAAATAAATATTGCGCCAAGAAATAATTTGACTTATCTTGTTAAGAGTTTAGACTATGCTCTAAAAAGGGAGTCAGAAGCTAAACTAGAAAACTGAGTCACGGATTCAGGTGATACATTAAATTCTTATCTTTAGACCTTTCTTAGAAAGGGAGGATCAAATGAAGCACGATAAGATATTGATTTTAGATTTCGGAAGCCAGTACAATCAGCTTATTGCCCGGAGGATCAGAGAAAATAATGTTTTCTGCGAGCTTAAACCTTTTTTTACTTCCATAGAGGATATAAAAAAATTAAATCCTAAAGGAATTATTTTTTCCGGCGGACCGAATTCAGTTTATGCTTTGAACTCCCCGGATGTCCCCGATGAGATATTTAAACTCGGTGTTCCGATACTCGGAATTTGTTACGGAATGCAGCTGATCACGAAAAAACTGGGCGGTAAAGTGGAACGCAGCACTGAGCAGGAATTCGGTTTCGCGGAAGTAAAGATCACATCCGCTGATCCGATATTTGCCGGAGTATCAAAACCCGGGAAAAACTGGAAAGTCTGGATGAGCCACGGAGATAAAGTCGTAAAAATACCGAAAGGTTTTGAGAGCATCGGGTTCAGCGAAAACACTCCCGCCGCGATAATAGTAAATAAAAAGTCTAACTTTTACGGTGTTCAGTTCCATCCTGAAGTCAATCATACCGATAACGGCGGTGTATTTCTGGATAATTTTGTAAAGAAGATCTGCGGTTGCAAAGGCGACTGGACTGCTTCGAACTTTATTAATGAGAGCGTTAGAAAGATCAGAAATGAAGTTAAAAACAAAAAAGTAGTACTCGGATTTTCAGGAGGAGTGGATTCGTCGGTTGCTGCCCTTTTACTTTATAAAGCGATAGGAAAAAACCTTATAAATATCTTTGTGGATAATGGTCTTTTAAGGCTTAATGAAAGGGAAAAGGTAGTTAAAACATTTAAAGAAAAACTCGGACTTAACCTGATTGTCGCGGAAGCGGCGGGCCAGTTCTTAAATGAACTTAAAGGAATAAAAGACCCGGAAAGAAAAAGAAAGATCATAGGCAGAGAGTTCATCGAAGTTTTCCAGGCTGAGATAGATAAGATCAGGATAAAAGAAGGAAGTTCGGTGGAATATCTTGCGCAGGGAACCATTTATCCCGATGTTATAGAGTCGGTAAGCGCTAAGGGAGGACCTTCAGCGACAATAAAATCCCACCATAATGTCGGCGGGTTGCCGAAAGAGATGAAGCTTAAAATTATCGAGCCGCTGAGAGATCTTTTCAAAGACGAAGTAAGAAGCGTCGGGCGTGAGCTTGGCCTTCATGATAATATTGTCATGAGGCATCCGTTCCCCGGACCCGGTCTTGCGGTCAGA
>JAZDIO010000224.1:0-3674 GCA_043804965.1 Candidatus Firestoneibacteriota bacterium
TACTCACCGCAACTCCGCAGCCTATTCCTGAGAAGGAAAAAGAAGCCCAGCGCAAAAAAGAACTTGCCGAACAAAAGCGCCTAGAGAAGGAAAAAGAAGCTCAAGTTCTTAAGGCTCATAAAGAACAGCAGCGCCTTGCCTTGGAAAAACAACGCCAAGAAGACCTCGCCCGCAAAGAAGAGGAGCTTGAAGTACGCCAGGTGCAGCTTAGCGCTGAAAAAGAAGAGCGTCTCGTCCAAGAGGCTGCTGCCAGAAAGGCAGAGGAAGAGGCAGAAGCAAAAGCCAGGCTTCAGAAACAACTCGCCGAGCAACAACGTCTGGAGAAAGAAAAGGAAGCCGAAGCCCGCAAGGTCCAAAAAGAACAGGAACGTCTGGCTAAATTAAGAGAAGAGGAAGCCTTAGCTAAACAAAAAGAACAGGAACGTCTGGCCCAAGAGAAACAACGCCAGGAAGAACTCACCCGTAAAGAAGAGGAACTTAAAGCCCGTCAGGCACAGCTTGCTGCAGAAAAAGAACGTTTAGTCCAAGAAGCCGCAGCCAGGAAGGCTGAAGAAGAAACAGAAGCCAAGCGTCAAAAACAACTCGCCGAGCAAGCGCGCCTTGAGAAAGAAAAAGAGCAGGTTAAATTAGCTATGTTTCAGAAAGAAACAGCACAACCTGGCCAAAAAGAATCTGTTCAAGAAGTTTCGGCTAAGACAACTGCGCCGGCGAAAAAGATTACTATTAAAGAATTAAAGGAAAAGTTGGGCCTGACCGACAAACAGTTGGGCCGGCTTACTCCCATTATGAAAGAGAAAGCTGCGAAACGGCGTGAGTTGTTAGCTAAATATGCCGGAAAGGGACAAGCTGCCAAGCCCGCGTTGAAGCAGGAGCTGTTGCTTTTTCAGAAGTATTACGATGATATGTACACGCACATCCTCAACGAAGAGCAGTGGGCAAAATACATGGCCATGCGTTAGGAGCAAAAGAGTAAATAACCCAATGTGGCGGCGAGGTGAGTGTAAAGTAAAAGGGTTGTCTTTTTGGTTTAGGAGAAATAATAATATATAGAAAAAAGGAGGAGTAAATATGAAATATTATATAGTTAACAAACGCTTTTTTGTCTCCATATTTTTTATAATCCCTCTTTTTATTTCTACTTTAACACCGGTCTTTGCTGGCTATTCTGACGAAGATAGCGGGAGGGGAGAGACTTTTGATCGCGGGGTTACGCAGGAAAGAGTAAAGGTAGAACTCCCTGTTGAAATGTTGATGAAAGAGAAAGTGGAACTGGAAAGGCCAAAACCAACCCTTCCTGAAGCACCTGTTTTTATCCGACAGATTAATGTGGTGGGAGTAACTGTGCTTTCTAAGAAAGATACGGATCAGATTATTTCTGATTTTCAGAATAGGCAACTTTCCGGAAAAGAAATGCAAAGGTGTGCGGATCAGATTACCGATTGGTACAGTATTAAGGGTTACATCACCTCCTATGCATATGTGGAGCCTGCGAGGCTCAATGAGGAAATTCTCGAAATAAAATGCGTTGAGGGAAAGGTGGGAAAGGTTACGATAGAAGGGAATCGACATTTTTCAACCCGTATATACGAAGAGAGAATCGGTCTAAAGACTGGTGAACCTTTTAATTTGAAGCTGCTCAAGAACAATGCATACAAGATAAACAAACACCCTGATAGAAAGATTCTGGCAATGAAAGTAGAGCCAGCAGATGAGCCGGGCCTGGCAAATATTACCTTGAAAATAAAAGACCGTATTCCTTTCCACTTAAACCCCACATATGATAATTATGGTTCCCAGTGGATCTTTCAAAACCGCTATAAGGTCTTTTATGTCTTCAATAACTTTACCGGTCACGACGATGTTCTAAGTGCCAAAAGCCAATTTGCAGAAACCGATGCCCAGAAGTTATATGATTTAGATTATTTTCTCCCACTTACCAATGATTTGAAATTCGAATTCTATGCCATGCCTTATAAAATAGAGGACTTCTATGGTGATCGTGAAGATATAGATAGGGTGAAGAAGGCCATGGATTTTAAAACTAACTTAATTAAAACATTCATTGACAAACCAGGATGTTTTTTTGAAGTAAGTCTGGGTTTTGGGTACTGGGATATTAGTTGGTTCCAATATGGAAAAACATGGCGCCGAAGAGACTGGCTGCGTGCTGTTTTGTTTAGTCAGGACTTAAATATTTCTGATAAATTCGGACGCACCAGTATCAGTAATGATGCGGAGTTTGCTATTCCGGATTTTATGGGTGGGTTGAAAGCAAAAGACGAAAACGCCAATATTCCGGGAGCGGGCAGCGGATATATAATGAGCCACTTAGTCGTGGACAGACAGCAGAAACTATTTCACGGTATTGACCTTTTACTGAGAAGCCATTTCCAGATTTCCAGCAACACCCTTGCAGGAGTAAAGAAATTTTGTATTGGTGGAACAGGCGGCGTTGTGGATAATCGGGGCTATCCGCGCGCACAATATGTAGGAGATAGCGGAAAGTCTATATCTATCGGCCTTTCGTTTCCGCCTTATTTCGTTCCGCGAAATTTAAACGTTCCTTTTTCGAAAACAAAGTTGTACAATACCTTAAAGTTCATACCTACCTATGACTTGGCGCAAGGGCGCCTGAAAAGCACTCCGCCGGGAGAGAAGGCGGATGCGACATTCAGGTCCGCAGGGTGCGCTCTTAAATTTGATTTACCAGAACATAGCATGTCTTTAAGAGTCGATACCTTCTGGCCTGTAGGAGGAACCTATCCTGCAGATGGAGACCGCTGCCATACCTGGATTTACCTTTCCAAAGATTTTGCTTTTTGATTGAGAAGAAAGACAAATTATGTTTAATCTTATTAAAAAGATATTTGCGGGAAGAGAAATTGGATATGACCAAAAATTGGAGAGTAGCTATAAACAGCAAACAAAATATTTAAAAAAAGTCTGGAATGATGATACGTATGGCCTGGAACGGATATTACGTTTGTTTCTCTGTTCAATCCAATTTATCTATCCTATCCTTTTACTGAGGGACATTTTTGGCAGGCTAGGAGCCCCTTTTAGAAAACTTGCTGTAGAATTTTATACCTTAATAAAGTTAATTTTCCCGTTTTTGGTCTTGTCTTTCGGACTCTATCGTTACCATTTTGTTATTTTCATTGTCATCTATCTTCTTAGCGAGACAATCTTCCATATCCTAAATCTAATTTTTTTGTCTGATATACATTCCGCTTCAGTTTCATACAGGCGTTCCCTACTATTGCTTTTTTTAAGTTATGTTGAGGTGGTTCTGGATTTTGCCACCGTATATATGGGGTTTGACCTTTTAAGCGAGACGCTATCCCCGGTCTCGGCAATATATTTTAGCCTGGTAACAAATACAACCGTAGGTTTCGGCGATATACACGCTAAAGGGGCTGCTGGCCAGCTAGTGGTAATATCTCAACTGCTGGTCTGCGTTTTGTTCATCATCCTGTTTATCAATTATTTTTCGCAAAAGACAAACGAAAGATAAAAGCTGACAAAATACGCTTAAGAAACTTGTCTTAACTTATTATTTTTTTACTTGACTTTTATTCCTAAAGAGCGTAACATAAACGAAATTATTAACAATAAATAAAAAGGAGTCCAGTACATGATAAGAAAAAACAAAATCCTTCCCGTATTGATAATTT
>JAZDIO010000225.1:0-12683 GCA_043804965.1 Candidatus Firestoneibacteriota bacterium
AAGAAAAAGCAAATGGATGACTTAAGGGACAAATAAGCAGTCCCTCTGTCCCTAGATAAGTCAGTTTTGAGCAAATTATTATAGAAACGCCCTGCTGCTTTTGCTACAATACACCTATGACTCTGAAAAAACTCGTTGAAAATAAAGCCAAGGCGGTTAAATCCGCAGGCTGGGAACTTTATAATCTTTCTGCGGAAAAGAAAAACAGTCTGCTTTCTAAAATTGCTTCCCATCTTCTTTTTTATTCCAAAGATATTCTCAAAGCAAATGCTTTAGATATGGCAAATGGTAAAGAACTCAACCTCTCTGATAATTTACTTGACAGGCTTCTTTTGAATGAAAAGAGAATTGAAGGGATGATTGCAGGGATTAAAGATGTAATTGCTCTTCCTGATCCTGTGGGGACGTTTCATGACAGGAATTACAGGCCGAACGGTTTAAAAGTCGTTAAAATGCGGGTTCCGCTTGGAGCAATAGGCATTATATATGAAGCCCGTCCCAATGTTACGGTAGATGCCGCAGTGCTTTGTTTGAAGGCAGGAAATGCCGTGCTTCTTCGCGGAGGTTCTGAAGCGATTAATTCAAACAGAGCCCTGGTGAAGGTATTGAAACAAGCTGTAAAGGAAGAAGGGCTTCCGTCCAGTTGTGTCGAGTTTATAGATACGACAGACAGAGCAGCGGTTAAAGTAATGATAAAACAAGAGAAGTACCTGGATGTGATAATTCCAAGAGGCAGTCAGCCCTTGATAAAATATATTATAGAAAATTCCTCAGTGCCGGTAATTGCTCATGGGGAGGGGAATTGCCATGTCTATGTGGGAGAATCTGCCGATCTTAAGGCTGCCGAAGAGATAGTTTTCAATGCCAAGACTCAGCGTCCTTCTGTTTGTAATGCGGCGGAAAAACTTCTGGTGCATAAGGATATTGTAAAAAAGTTTTTACCCGGAATGCTTAAACGCCTTTCCGATTCAGGGGTGGAAATACGCGCGGATAAGGCCGTGAGAACTGTTTATAAAAAAGCCAAGGCTGCGACGGAAGCTGACTGGTATAAGGAATATCAGGACCTTATAATCGGGGTAAAGCAGGTAAAAAATATAGAGGAAGCGATCAGGCATATTAATACCTACGGCTCGCATCATAGCGATGCTATTGTTTCCGAAGATAAAGCCGCCTGTGACAAGTTTTTAAGAGAAGTAGATTCCTCAGCGGTGTTTTCAAACGCTTCGACAAGGTTTAATGACGGGTTTGAACTTGGACTCGGCGCGGAGATAGGAATAAGCACGCAAAAACTTCATGCGAGAGGACCTATGGGACTTAGGGAGCTGACGAGCAGCAAATTTGTTGTAAGAGGTAACGGGCAGGTAAGAAAATAAGTAAAACTTTTCTCAAGAGGAAAGAATATACCGGTGTCAACAACTGTTGACACAACCTGAAAGATAATGAAAAATACTCCAATCAATGGAATTTTTCTTTTTTAATCCGTGTTTGTTTGCAGTGAGGGGCGATCTGCCTTTGGCATTACTTTAGCTTGTATAATGCCTGCCCGGAGGTCTGGCTCATTACAGGGTTTAGGACAAACTATGGAAGTATTTCCTTATATATTGTATAATACCTGAAGTATGTTTTAAAGCAAGTACAAGGTAATATTGAGTGAATTTGAAGCTCTAAATTTGGAACAAATATGTAAAAGGGATATAAATTATGAGATGGAGTAAGGCTTTAATACCTACATTGAAAGAGATACCGGCGGAAGCGGAGATAATTAGCCATAAGTTGATGCTTAAGGCGGGGTTGATTCGAAAAGTGGCCTCGGGGCTTTACAATTTTCTTCCTTTAGGGTTTAAGGTTTACCTTAAGATAGAAAAGATAATCAGAGAAGAGATGGATAAGGCGGGGGCGTTTGAAATACTTATGCCCATTATGACTCCGGCGGAGCTTTGGATGGAGACCGGCCGGTGGGACCTCTACGGGAAGGATCTTGTAAAAGTAAAGGACCGGGCTGGCCGGGAATATGCTCTCGGGCCTACACACGAAGAAGCGGTTACGGATCTGGCAAGGAAGGAAATCAGATCTTACCGTGATCTGCCCAAGAACTTTTATCAAATACGGAATAAATTCAGGGACGAGATACGGCCCCGTTTTGGAGTGATGCGCTGCCGTGAATTCATAATGAAAGATGCCTACTCTTTTGACAGGAATGAGGAAAGCGCGGAAGAAAGTTATAAAATAATGTTTGAAGCCTACAAAAAAATATTTACCCGCTGCGGGCTGGATTTTCGGCCGGTGGAAGCGGATACCGGAAATATCGGCGGAAGTTTCTCCCATGAGTTCATGGTGCTTGCAAATACGGGAGAGGAGGTAATCATTAATTGCCCGGCCTGCGGTTACGCGGCCAACAGGGAAAAAGCGGAAGGTATTCCGTCTTTTTGCGGGAAGGAAAAAGAAGAATTAAAACCTCTGAAAAAAGTAAGTACCCCCGCTCAGCATACGGTTGAACAGGTTACTGCTTTTTTGAAAAAGGCTCCCTCGGAACTTGTGAAAACACTTCTTTATGTGGCGGACGGAAAGCCGGTTGCTGCGCTTGTTAAGGGCGAGGATGAATTGAATGAGCATAAACTGAAGAATTTCCTGAAAGCAGCTGAGCTTGTAATGATGACGGAAGAACAGGTGAAAACGGCTACAAAAGCGCCGATGGGTTTTGCCGGCCCTGTTAACCTGGCAGGAATGAAAATTTTTGCCGATAATGCCGTTATGAAGATGAAAAATTTTGTAATAGGCGCCAATGAAAAAGATATGCACTTTATTAATGCAAATTTTGAAAGGGATTTTAAAATCAATAAGTTTATAGATCTTCGAACTGCCGCAGAAGGGGATATTTGCGTGAAATGCGGCCGGGTATTATCCGGTTTAAAAGGGATTGAAGTCGGGCATACTTTTAAACTCGGCCTTAAATACAGCAAGGCCATGAAGGCGGAATTTTTGGATGAAGATGGAAAAAGAAAACCGATGGTGATGGGCTGTTACGGCATAGGGGTTACAAGAATTATCGGCGCCGCGATAGAACAGGGAAATGATGAAAACGGGATAATCTGGCCGACGGCAATTGCCCCGTACCAGGCGGTAATTACGGCTTTGAACTACAACGATGAAAAAGTAAAAGCGCTGGCCGATTCTCTTTATGAGGGATTTAAAACAGCAGGAGTTGAGGTGCTCCTTGATGACCGGGATGTAAGCGCCGGGTTTAAATTTAAAGATGCAGAGCTTGTCGGTATTCCGTTTAGAGTTACTGTCGGAAATAAAGCTGTAAATAAAGGGCTCTTTGAAATAAAAGTAAGAAAGACAAAGGAAGAATTTACCATGAAGCGCGAAGAAGTGCTGTCTGAAATTCAGGCTTTGATTGGGAAGGAACCGGCTAAGTGACGGAGAAGAAGAAAGCACTGCTTCTTTTGTCGGGGGGCGTGGACAGCGCTGTGGCGTTAGCCCTGATGCAGGAGCATAATATTGATGCGGAAGCCGTTCACTTTACCTCTGTTTTTTGCACCTGCGGAGGAAAGGGCGGAGGCTGCGGGCCTGCCTCGAAAGTTGCAGAAGCGGCCGGGATCAAACTTCACATTGTCGGCAAGGGCGAAGATTATATTGAAATAGTGAAAAAGCCGGCGCATGGCAGGGGCCGCAATATGAACATATGCATTGATTGCAGGATTTATGCTTTCAGAAAAGCAAAAGAATTAATGGAAAAGATCGGTGCTTCCTTTATTATTACGGGGGAAGTAGTGGATCAAAGGCCGATGTCGCAGCACAAAAAAACAATGCTCTTAATAGAAAAGGAAGCAGGGCTTTCGGGTTTAGTGCTGCGCCCGTTAAGTGCGCTTTCTATGGCGGAGACTGTTCCGGAAAAAGAAGGCTGGGTAGACAGGACAAAACTGAAGAACATATCGGGCAGAAGCAGAAAAGAGCAGATAAGTTTTGCCGCTGAAAGGGGGATTAAGGATTTTTCCTGTCCTGCGGGCGGATGCCTGCTTACGGATCCCCAATTTTCCAGGAGGATTAAAGATTTACTGGAGAATAAACCGGAGTTTGATTCAAAAGACGCCGCATTATTAAAATACGGAAGGCATTTTCGGCTGGATAAAGACGCAAAACTGGTGGTGGGCAGGAATAAAGCAGAAAATGAGGCGTTGGAGCGGTTTAAAACTGAAAAAGGTTTTACTCTTCAGCTTCTGGATTATAACGGTCCGTTTTCCCTGCTTACAGGGAGTAATGCGAAAAAATATATTAAGCTGTCTTCCGGGATAACCGCGAGGTACGGGGATGTTATTGATAAATCCAGGGAGGTAAGAGTCAGGATAAAAAACGCAGTTACAGCCGAAGAAAATATTATTAAAGTAATGACGGCAAAAGATGAAGATTTCTCAGGAGCTTTGCTTTGAAAATTATTGTAACCAGCGGGCCTACAAGGTCTTATATTGACGAAATAAGGTATATTTCGAATTATTCCACAGGCGAACTCGGGAGTCTGATAGCAGGAAAAGCTGCTTTGAAAGGGCATAAAGTTACCCAAATTTACGGCAAGGGGAGTGTTTTTTCCGCGGAAAAAGGTGTTAAGAAAATTGAAATAGAAACGGTAGACGAACTTCTTTTAGAGTTAAAAAACGGGCTGAGAAACGGCGCTGAAGCGGTTATTCACGCTATGGCGGTGCTGGATTATGTGGCGCCGGGAAAAATCAGGGCGAAAGTGAAATCTGACAGGGAAAACTGGACCGTAAAGTTTGTAAGGTCGCCAAAAGTAATAAACGAGATAAAAAAAATTGCTCCAAAAGCCAGGCTTGTTGGGTTTAAAATGGAATATAAAGCCGGGAAAAACGGGCTTTTGAAAGCGGCGAAAGAATTAATCTCTAAAAGCGGCGCGGAATATATCGTTGCGAATGACTTTAAGAGCGTAAAAGCAGGAAAACATACCGCTATGATAATCGGAAAAAGCGGTTTTATTAAAGGAAACATTAAAGGCAAGGAAAAAATTGCAGGAGAGATCGTTGAATTGCTTAAGAGGTAAAGCCGTGATAAAAGGAAAAAAAATAATAGTAGGGGTCTGCGGCGGAATAGCCGCGTATAAGGTTTGCGGACTGGTTCATAAATTAAAATACCTGGGCGCGGAAGTTACCGTAATTATGACTAAGAATGCCTGCGAGTTTGTGACGCCTCTTACCTTCCAGGTGCTTTCAGACAGGCCTGTTTATACGGAGATGTTCAAACTTATAAACAAAGGGGAATGGAGCGTGGAGCATGTTGAGCTGGCGAAAAAATGTGATTTTCTGGTAATCGCGCCGGCGACTGCAAATGTAATAGGAAAGCTGGCGGGCGGTATTGCGGATGATCCGCTTACAACCACGGCGCTTTGCGTTAAGGCTCCGGTTTTAATATGTCCTGCCATGAATACTGCAATGTGGAGCAACGCAATCGTAAAAGCTAATGTGAACAAACTCAGGAAATTTGGATTCAAATTTTTTGGACCCGGGTCCGGTAAACTTGCTTGCGGAGATACCGGAGCAGGACGGCTTGAAGAAATAGAAAAAATACTTGGGGTAATAATTGAAATGTCAGGGAGGAACTAATGTTGTCAGAAACTGCTGTAAAGATTCTTGTTGTCGATGATGAAAAGGGGATAAGGGAACTTCTGGAATTGGAACTGGGGCTGCAGGGTTACTTTGTTGCAACGGCGCTAAACGGACAGGAAGCGATAGAAAAAATTAAAAAAGAAAAGTTTGATATTGTTCTTTGTGATATAAAAATGCCGAAAGTTACAGGAATCCAGGTCCTGAAAGAATCAAAGAAGCACAATCCGGACATACCGGTGATTATAATGACGGGTTACGGCGAAGAAGCAAATTATAATGACAGTATACGTTTTGGGGCAAGCGGTTTTATAAGCAAACCTTTTCATATAGATGAGGTAATTGCGTCCGTGGAGAAGGCTTTTAGAAAATAATAACAGAGAGGTTCATATTTCGCGGGCGGCAGGATAATATTTTACGGAGGAGAAGGTGAATGAATAAACTGATGATTCACGGAAAAGACAAAGAATTTGTTAATATCGAAAACTCCATTGCCCGGGATATAGAAAAATATCTTGCCGATAAAAGCAATGTAATCTGGCTTGATATCGAAGCTCCCACGGAAGAGGAGATGGATATTCTTATTGACACCTTTAATTTTCATACTATTTCCGTGGAAGACGTGATATTTCCCCATAATTTTCCCAAAATAGAAAGTTTTGACGATTATTTATTCCTGGTTATCCACGCTATTTCCACAAGCGACCTGGATTCTTCCAAGATTTCCTCAAAAGAGATTAATGTATATTTCGGAAAAAATTATATTGTAACGATTCATGAGGAAAATGTCAGACAGATAAGCTCAATAAGGCAAAGGTGCAAAACAAATCCGGGGATGATGGCCAAAGGAGTTGATTTTGTCCTGCATAATATCCTGGATTCCATTGCGGAGGGATTCTTTCCTATTTTGGACATGGTAAATGAAAAAATAGATCAGGTGGAAGAAAAAGTGCTTTTTGGCAGAAAGAACCAGAAGGAAGTAATGGAAGAGATACTTGATTTAAAAAGAACGCTGCTTGAACTTAGAAAGACGGTTATCCCTCAGAGAAATGTATACGGGACTCTTACCAGAAGCGAAATTTCGTTTATTAAGCCGAAAGCGATGATTTATTTCAGGGATGTTTATGATCATATGTTGAGGATTACCGATATGATTGAAGCTTACCGCGAACTTCTTTCTGCGACGATGGAAGCGTCTTTCACGATAATTTCCACAAGAATGAATGAAACAATGAAGACTCTTACCATTATTGCGACTTTTATGATGCCTCTTACCCTGATTACCAGTTTTTACGGAATGAATGTAAAAGCTCCGGAGTTTGAGTGGGGGTTTTTCGGCTATCTCTGGGTCTGCGGACTGATGGTGCTTATCGCCGCCGGTATGTACCTGTATTTTAAGAGAAATAAATGGTTTTAGAAGAACGCCTGAATTAAACCGCCTGGAAAGGGTTGTTCACGGTGTGCTTGATTTTGCAAGACCTTTAAAATTGACTTTAGCTCCAATAAATGTTAAAAAAGTAGTTGAGGAAACAGTTATTCTGGCGTAAGCAGGAAGAAAAATAAAAGATATCATCAATACTGTTGCCGGAATAATTGTAAAAGAACATAAAGGCAAGTTAAAAATAATTCCGAAATATCCGGCTTGCCGAAAAATACCTTATTAAATCAGGGGATTTAAATGAGCTTGAAAATACTGTGAAAAAAATTATAGAGAGGAAATAGCTTGCGGAACGTGATGGAGTTTATTAAAAGATCCAGCACCCTGATTTTTATGGTATTTGCGGCGCTTATAGGGTGTTTCCTGCCGTTTTCTCAGCCTGCCCGTATTCTTTTCCTGATATTTTTTTTAATATTTCTGGGCCTGGATATAATTATTTTTTCAAGCATATATTCCCTGAAAGAATCCTTTCGCCAGCTTCAATACATAGAAGAGCTTACCGGTGCTTTAAAAAAGAGCGCGAAACTGAAAGATGTATTGGAGCTGGCGATAAAAAACCTCGTTGAAGAATTCAGCTACAATAAAATATTAATCTTTACTTTTGAACATATCGGTTACAGGAAGGATATCCTTGTTCCTGCTGCGGGATTTAATGTCCCCATGGAAGTTTTGAAAGATTTTCATTTTAATTTTGACAAGGCGGAAGATATTGTTCCAAAAGCCGCGGTGGAGAGGCGCCCCTTTATCATCCATTATGCGAAAGAAGATCACAGGTGCTCCCAGTCCTTTGTGGAAAAACTTAATCTTTCGGAGTTTGCCGTTGTCCCGCTTACCATAAATGAGACTATTGTCGGTGTTTTTCTGATTGCGGATAAAAAGAACGGTAAACATCTGGTTCCCAAAGACCTGATTACTCTGTCGGCGTATTCCAGCCAGACGGCTGTTGCTATTGAAAACGCGAAGTTATATGAAAAAATAGAACAACTTGCGATTACAGATGCCCTTACAAACACTTATAATCAGAGGTATTTTAATGAAACTCTTAAGAAAGAGCTGGAGCGCCTTAAAAGGTATTATAAAACTTCCACTGAGAAAGTATCCGTAATACTGTTGGAGCTGGACAATCTGAAAGTTTACAGGGAGCGTTTTGGGTATCATGCGGGAGATACGGTGCTTATTGAGGTCGGACAGATACTTAAAAATCTGACCCGTAAAGTGGATGTGGTTTCCAGGTACGGCAACGAAGAATTTGCCATCATGCTTCCCTCTACGGCGGCGGAAGGCGCAGCTCAGCTGGCGGAGCGGATAAGGCAGGGAATTGAAGAATACCCTTTTGAGAAAAGAGAAGAGCTCTCGAGTAAAAAGTTGACGGTCAGTTTCGGGCTTGCTACCTATGATGATGACGGCAAAAGTCCTTCCGATATTATGGAAGCAGTAAATAAAAGGCTCGTAGAGTTTAAGGCAAAAAGTAAAAAAACAGTATCGTATTTATAGGCAGGAAAAAACCGGCGGAAGGCTGTACAATAAAGGTGAATCGTGAATGAGAAAGGAAAGAAATTTCAAAATAATTAATATTACTTTGGTATTTATATTATTTTTCTTTTTTATCCTCCCTTTACAGTCAGATCCTGCGGAAGACCAGCAGATTCTTCGGGGTATGGTCTCAGTAGTCAGATCCATGGATACGTTCATGAAGGGTACGTTTGACCTTCCGGGACTATTTTCTGAAAGCAGCGAGGTCAACGGCGACCTTATATTATGCAAAACCCCGATGCTTAATTCCTGGAGAATTGACGGTTACCTGCGGTATTATGCCGCCATGAACAATAAAGAATATCAGGAAATGGCGCATCAGATAATTGATAAGATATTTAAGTTGTACGAAAACACCATTGATAAAAATGGAAATCACTGGTTTCCGACCCAGACGTTCATCGCAAAAGACGGGAAATTCTATGAATATTCCAAAGGCCCTGGATTTACCAGATTTACCGATAGTCCCTATTCTTACGATCAATCAGGCGGTAAATATTTAATCGAAGGAGCAAAATTTCCAGACGCTCCGGGAATAGGTTTTTACGAAGCCGCGGAAATGGCTGATTATCTGGATGCGGATCATAAGGATAAGCTTATCAAGGTGATAAAATGCCTGGCAGATTATTGGAACGACAATGATTTTATGATATACAAAAAACGGGGAGCGTTTTTACCAAGAACGGAAGATTTTTTCCCTTCAAATCCCGAGCTTCAGGCAAAAGAACCTAAGTGGGGCTGCATAGGATCGGATTATTTTTTCAGTGTTTTGGCCCTTGACAGACTCAAACAGGACACAAGCAAGTACGATAACAAACTGATGATATTTTTAAATACCTATGTAAAAGAAAGGGCAGATCATAATCGTGACAGAAGAATAGATTATCTTGATAGCCGAGTAATCCGTCTCGCCAGGTACTTTGAGTCCAAAGGAAAGTATGAAAAACTTACCGACTGGGTATTTAATAAACTTCCGGGCTGTTATGCGGGTAAAACTAAAAAAGCTGTTTTCATGCTTAACGGAAGTTTGACTGATAATTCTACGATTCCCCTGCTTGATCTTTATGTCCGGCTGGGCCTCAAGAAAAACTTCAGGTTTTTATGGGAGGACATCTGGAAAAACAGTTTTACGGAGAAGGGAATTACCGTAGAGGGGAGGGCTGTAGTAATAAATAATTCGGCGTACCCTATATTATTGGACTTCGGATTTTTTGGATGGGAAAAGGGCTTTATAACCGATGAAGAGTTCGTTGAAGCGGTTAGGAGGTATTATAGTTTCAAGGGAGACAGCAGAAATTACCGTGATTTGGATGACTGGGTATTGGAAACAGAGGAATGGGATAGAATAAATCCCGGGTGGAAAGCTGTCTGTTATGACGGATTTCCTATTCTTGTCGAACCGGAAGCATATTATTATGGAAAACCCCAGGCCTTTACTTTGCATAAAATGGTTTATAGTTCCGATATGACAGAAGCAAGAAAGAAAGAGAATCAGATCAGAAATTGTTCGGTAAATTTTACCGCTCCGTACGAAATCCATGCCGAATTGTTTCGTTATGGATTTGCCTGCGCGTTTAATCTATTAAATACTTCAAAGAATACGGAAGTCAGGTATGATAAGACAGCTAGGGAGTTTAAAATTGAGTATGAGGAGCCCATGGTGCCAAAAGGAATGCCTTGTATCGGTTATGCTGATGTGACTGATATATATTACAAGGATAAAAAGGATGTATTAAAAGACGGTATGGAAATTAAAGAGGTTCTGTTAAACGGCAGGAAACTCCCATTTTATATATCACATCTTCAGGATTACAAAGAGCTATTTAGCGGAAAAGCAAATGCGAAGCTGGCTTTCTATGTGGAGGCGGAAGGCAAAAAAAGCAAGAATACCGTCCGTGTAGTTCTCGGGAAAAGAAACTTTCCATATTATGTTGATGAACCCGGAATAAATGGTTTAACGGATAAAAACAGAAAAGATCTGCCTTTAGTTGAAAAACAGAATATGCAAAGCGTAGTTGATGAATTTATACTGCCTGAAACCCTGAAATGGTTTGAAGGGAAAAGTTTTGATTGTGAAATAATAGTGAGCGCTGTGGAAAAATGCCTTATAGCGTACAGAGCCGATAAGAAAAAAGTTGAAAGTAAGCTTCTCCGGTTGATTAATGAGTATGAGAAGATGATACCGGAAAAACCCGATACAGCGGGCGTTTTTCTTAATTCTCTGACGAGGATATATTTTGTTTATGAAGGTGAGAAGGAAAAAATAAGGGAGCTGATAGATAAGTATGGCGCTGAATTGAAAGAAAAAGGCGAAGAAACACAGTTAATTTCGCTTGCGGGTTTGATGAGATACGGTATCCTGTTTAATGATAATGAAGCGCACAAGACAGCCTTGTCCGGCATTCAAAAGTGGCTTGCCGTAAATATCAATGAAGAGGGATGCCAAAAAGATAAAGAAACCATAGGAACAGTTTCCATATTGCTGGACTTGCTCAGGTTGATGGAGCTTAACGGAATGGAAAAACCCAGGGAAATATCCGTACCGGTAGAGAAAATGCTGGAGTTTTTGATGTATTGCAGCGGACCTGACGGCATGGTTGCGGATATAGTTGATAAAAACCCGAGAAATATCCGTGAATTTCTTTACTACGGCGGAGAATTATTTAAGAGGGCGGATTTCAGGTATGTTTCCTTCGGCGGGCTTACAATGGATAACAGTTATGAGCCCAAAGAAACGTCAATAGCTTTTGAAAAATCAGGAATTTATATCTTAAGGAACAATTGGAACATCAGGGATAGGGGAAGGAATGGCTTGATTGGGGATAAAGAGATGCAGGAAGACAGGGGAGCGTGTATTATTTACGGCAAAGGCAGGGTAATTATATACGGGCATACCGGAATACTCGGATATTTTCAATTTAAAGAAAATGCGGATACTCCTGTAATCTTTGAGAAAGGCAAAGACTGCGCAAGACTGAAAATTAAAGATGCGGAATTCAGTTTTGTTTACCCTAAATATTGCATTATAAAGCTTAATGAAAAATATCCTTTCAATTGTGAGACAGCGATGGAGTTAAAAGGCAGGATTATAACCCGGAACAAGAAAAATGATATAGGCCGTGTCGAGCAGAGATACACAAGAGGCGCGGGGGAAATAGAGCTCCTTCCGCTGAAAAGTTCTGCTGTATCATTTGTTGAGGCAGCTCCGGTTTTTGAAAAGGGCGAGTATCTTATTAATTTTTTCAGCGATTTTGTGAGGAAGAGAAGAAGGTTCGTGAAAACCTGGGAAGGAAATATTCCTCTTAGCGAGTTTAAGAAAGACAAAGATAAGGGCAGGTCTGCGGCTGAACAGGGCATAATAACAGAAAAGTATTATCCTGAAACGGAAGTAAGCGTCAATGATAATGCGATAGTCATAAATAATCTGGATGAAAAAGCAGAGATTTATCTTTCTGAAGTTTTTTCAAACATTAAAGTTGAAATAACTAAAAAAAGCTTTTATAATAGGTTTAATCAAAGCAAGGTCAAACAGAATATACAAGAAGAATTGAAAAAATGAAAGTTTGTATCAGTGTCCGCCAATCTTTAAGGCGGAATAGAAACACGGAAGTTTTGTAATCTGAGAATCTATTTTGGAGGGAAAAAAATGAGGAAAATAGTGCATTTGATAGTGAAGGCAGTGATAGCTGTGAGCTTTTTTTCCTACAGCGTATTTCCATGTCCTATAGTGGATGAGTTTGGCCTCTCCAATTACAGTCCGCTGGTATGGGAGGATGTGGTAATTACGTTAACATATCACACAGAAGTTGATACGCAGGTGGTGGACTCGGCTGTTGTATCCACAAGTGACGGAAGGACCTTTAGCGCCGGCGACACAGTATCTTTTCCGGAAGCGAAGGTATATGACGTGACAGCAAAAATAGTATGGCATGATGAAGCGGATCCCGAGATAAACCTCGGCCCTCTGCATGTGAAAGCCTTGACGGAGATTGCTATAACCGGAGGGGATAATCAGAAAGTGCCGAAAGGAAGCACGGAAGCCGAAAAGATGAAAGTGAAGTTCTCGGATTATGACGGAGACGGAGTTGCAAATGTGGATG
>JAZDIO010000226.1:0-7906 GCA_043804965.1 Candidatus Firestoneibacteriota bacterium
AGGCTCCATCCTCTTTCCATGGCCGAACTTGCGGGCGTGAATAACATTCCGGAACCGCTTAAAGAGTTAAAACTTGATCGTTTAATCGCAAAACCGGAAATATTTACAAGATTGTTCAAGTATGGAGGCTTTCCGGAAATATATTATTCCGGTAAGGATTTAGAACTCAGGAGGTGGCACGAAGAACGCGCCGAACGAACTGTCAAAGAAGATATCCGCGATATCCAACAGCTTTCAGATCTCTCCTCAATGCTTATCCTTGCGGAACTTCTCCCCTCAAAAGTAGGGTCTCAGCTTTCCGTGAACTCGTTGACTGAGGACCTTAAGGTTTCCTTTAAGACTGCCGCTGCCTGGCTTGACATTCTTGAAAATTTTTATTATCACTTTAGAATTCATCCTTTTCAAAGCAGTAAAATAAGAGCGCTCAAGAAAGAACCAAAACTTTATCTGTGGGACTGGTCGGCCGTACCAGAGGAGCCGGCAAGAATAGAAAATATGATTGCTTCACACCTGTTAAAGCTTACTCATTTATTACACGATGTGGAAGGCTACAAAGCCGAGCTTTATTACATTCGTGACAAGGAAAAACGTGAAACTGATTTCCTTGTAACTGTCAGAGGTAACCCCTGGTTCTCCGTTGAGGTAAAATCAAAATTCAAAGGAATCTCCACTCAGCATAAGTATTTTAAAGAAAAACTGAATATTCCGCATAATTACATAGTAACTTTAGAACAGGATATATTAAACGAGCAGGACAGCTTTGTTATAACCGGAGCAGCGAGATTTCTGTCGGCTTTGGTGTAAGCCTGTTTTTTTCCAGTAACGCCACCTGGATTCCAATTTTAAGGTTGTTAATTATTTTTTATCTTCTGCATTTTGAATTTTAAATAAATTGCAAAAGTCATCATTAAAATTAAAGTAATTAAGCCCTTAATCCAGGCCCCTTCTAATTCTTTTATTGCTCCGAAACTAACTAATACATCCCAAGATGCGCCCACTCCCCAAAAGAAAGGATAAATAATAAGAGCATTTTTAGTAATTTTCAAGATAGAAGCATACATAATTCCTACAAAAAATAATTTTAAATATTCCGGCTGAAAGCCAGCATGATGAAAGCTGTAAAACAAAGCTACTAATATAATGCTCGGGATTATTCCAAAAGCATTCTCAAATCGTTGACGCAGAAAAGTATAAAAAAATATCACTTCAAAAATACCAGCTACCATTATATAAAATATTGGACCCATTGCTTTTGGACTCAATAATATTGTTTGTCCAGCTTCCTCTGACCCGCTTATAAACTGAAATAATAGCAACATCGCAAGAACTACATCAATAACCAAACTGATAAGCCATTTCTGTCGAGTTATGCCAAACTCGCTGAGATTTTCTTTCCTAACAATCAGGACATAATACAATGGAAAAACAAATCCAAGACCAAATATCATAATGAAATCACGCAAAATAAAAAAGCTAATTTTGTCAGCGGTTGCGTTTCCTGAAAATAAAAGCAAGCTGAAACTTATTATGATTACAAAAATTCCTAAAACAAATGCTATTACTGTATCTTTTGTTGGTTGACATTTAAATAAGGGAACAGAGCTTGTTTTATTCGGGTTTTTCATTATTTTTCCTCGGTCTTTCTATGGTAACGTTTCTAATCTCATTTTAAATTTTTTCAAGCCTTTTTAATACTTTTTCCACTACAAACGGACAGCCCATCATTGTCCGGCGCCTTATTTTTTCAACAAATGCGACATCTTTTAATTTATTTCAGACAATGGACAGTACCTCTTAATAACGGGGGACATGTCCCGCTTTTAAAGGGGACTGTACCGACCTTGGAGCTGTCCCAATTTATTTTTAATTGGTCGCTAATTTAGGCGCCATTTTTCTTATAAAACTGCGGAAGCCATTGTTTATGAGCTTCAAATAAATCCTCAATAACTTTTTCTATGATGTCCAGGTCCCGGTGAACGGGGTGAGCGAGAGCCGCCTGCAATACCAGCTTTCGATTACCGGTGAGACCTGCGTCAACAGTAAGACTTGCTGCATCCTGGACACTGCGAACTATCCCCTGAAGGCCTAACGGCAAGGGACCGGCCGCCACAGGTAAAGCGCCGTTGCTGCCAAGAACACAGGTCGTCTCCACAACGGAATCGTTCGGCAAATTTGGAACTGCGCCCTGATTTCTTACATTGACAACTTCAAGCCGTCTTGTATTATTGGCAATGTCGTTAAGAGCCCCTATTGCCTGATCTCCGTGGGCGGAATCTTCAACATCATAAGCGCTGATACTTGCGCGTTTTTTCCTTAATTGTTCGGCAATCTCCTGCCGTTTTTTCAAGCCAAGTTCCTTAAGCCATTCCGAGCGCTGTTGAAAACCGGGCGCCAGATGATGTTCCAGCGTTTTACGCAAAGCATAGTAGTACCGGGTATAGTAAACCGAGCCCGGCAGAATACCGTAATATCTATATAAGCGGATCGCATCTACCTGAACCTCATCCAATTTATCACCGGTTTCGCTTTGATAGCCGTCTGAGGCCGATAAATCCGCGTGTTTGATTAACTCCTCCAGATAAGTTCCCTGATACATGTCTCGTCCCTGATAAAATAACTTCAGAGCCCAGGTGCAATGATTGACCCCTGAAACAAAAGCTTCCACTTCTCCTGCCCGGGTCGTTGGAATACCCAGCAGTTTGCAGACCAGCCATTTAAGGCCAAAAACACCGTCACATAAACCGAGACTTCTTTCATGCCCCGCCCTAAGCGACACATCTGTAACTATGTTTGTCGGATTGGTATAGTTAATAAGCCAGGCTTCCGGACAATAACGCCGTATTTGCCCTGCCAAATAAGCAACTTCGGGAATGCAGCGGAGAGCCATAAATATTCCGCCAATACCAACAGTTTCTATTCCAAATTCTTTATACTTTACCGGTATAGTCTCATCGAGATAACGGCCGTCCAGACCGCCCGTACGAAATGTTGAAAGAATAAAATCAGAACCGGTTAGCGCTTTTTCCAGTTTATCCTCCGTTGAGAATTTTAACGGTATTTTTTCCCGCAGAGAAGCAGCTTTCCCCCACTCTGTCATAAGACCGGCATTTTTTTTATTAATATCGTATAGAACAATTTTACTGTTTTTCAGCAATCCTTTTTTCGCAAAGCGAGCCAGAGAGGTAAACATAGAAGTCATATACGGAGACCCCCCTCCGATGATACATATTTTTACTGCCGGCATAAAACCTCCTATTCAAATTAATCTATGAAACAAGAACCGTGATTTTGACGTATCAATACAGCATTAAAGAAGTTAACCGGGCGGGTTCCGTCAATCCTGTCCGGCTGATTTTCTTATTTAAATATTAAAGTCCCAAATTTATCCGGCTGGTGAAAGGTTCCGGTAAGCGGCGCCCAAAGACTAAAAGAATTCGGGATTTCCTCATTGCTATACTGCTCCCTTGAAAAGTTCACGCCGCATTTCTGTCCGGCTTTTGGTTTTAATTTAAACTTCTCCAGCGGAAAACTCGCTTCCAGGCTCCAGAAGGTATCCCCTACAAACCCTTTTATTTCACCTTCAGCATTCCATTTGACATTCCTATCTCTCACTGTCTGATTCTTTTTACTTGTTTTTACGAATTTCACAGAGGCGTCATACGAAATCCCGAGAGAGTTCATAACAATATGATAATAAGAGTTCTTTGTGTTCTCCGAATCCAAAAATAACTCCACGCAATCATCCAGATAAACATTACCGTCTGCTCCCTGCACCGCCGCCCTTATCTTTGACGGGTTGGCATCCTCGCACTTAAAAGCAGCGTATAAATTATTATTATCATAGCAAAGCCACACTGTCGTTTGCTGGGAGGCAGGGGTGCCCTGCAGATCTTTAAGTTTTCCTTCCAGGGATTTCTTCTTGGACAGCTCTTCTTCAAAATTAAAAACAAAATTTGTCGCGGGTTTGCATTTTTTCCAAACTTTTTCATCAATTTTACCGTCAATTGCCGGCGCTTCTGAAACTTTGACACAATTTACGACTTTATCTTCCGCAAAAACAAACTCCGCTATCAAAACACTTAATACTACTTTAGCAATTTTCACAATTCTCCTCCCTTCTAAATTTACTGCTTGTTTGATTTCTGAATTAATCCGCCTATTTCATCTATAACCTTATCCCAGTTTTCGTTATTATTATCCCATTCTATTTTATTTCCTCCAACAAGAAACTTGTATCCCAATTGACTGCCCCAAAGTATTTTCTTAACATATTCGTCCGCTTTCCCTTTCATTTTTTTATCCAGGAGATAAAAATACTCATAATCCAGCATTCCCCGGCGCCATTGTTTCATTTTAATGGATCCAACTGCGCCGTTGATACCCTTGGGCTGTCCGGGGTATAATATGTTGCAAGAAGCTTCTTTGGAGTCCATATAGGGATTGGATTTCCATTCATTCGCCACATAAATACAAACACCATCCACGCCATATTTCCAGGAGGCCCACGGACCAAACCTGTAACCAGGGCCTTTACTATACACATATGAATCCGCCACGCATGGTTCACTGCCTTGATACATCCAGGATTCTTTCCCTCCATTTCTCAACCCTAATTTTATCATAGATTTCGGGGTTTTCCCAAACTTACTCCAGTCGCTTACCCAAAAACCGGCAGGGGGAACCCAGATATCCACATAATCGCCGTAGCCGCCTCTCCCGTCAAGTTTTCCATATTCAGGTTTTACCAAGAACCAACTGCTTATACTCGCATAATCCGGACATCCAAATAAAGTTATTTTATGCTTAGGGCTTCCTTTATGAATAGCATCATGCATTATCCTTACAGCTTCATACATGGGGCCTATAGGTTCATCATATACATGCGAATTATCATATAAATAAACGAATATTTTATCTATCCACCCTTTACTTTCAAAATGACCGGCTATTTCTTTGCTGAAATCAGCTACGGCATTCTTGTACTCTTGAGAAAATTTACCGGAGTTAACAACCTCATTAGAATGCGGCTTACACAAAGCTCTTTGAGCCTTAAATCTTGAAGGAGCAGGGAAAGCGTCATATAAAGGAGATTGCCAAAGCGCCAGGGGCTCCTTATCGGGAAAGGCCGTCCCCTTCAATAAATCAGAGACGTAAAAATCAAAATCACTCCAGTCTATTGACTCAATCTTTCCTTTTTTAGCATCCCATTTGACTTTAACAGTCTCAAACGGCTCAGGGCATAGATCAATTCTGTGCTTATGAGCTAAAATAATATACTCTTTCTCGCCTTCCCAGCGCATCTTCCTGTCCTTGATTGAGCTCCCCCACTTTTCCTGCGAATACACAGAGGAAGCATAATAAGGCGCCCAGGATTTCAAATGTCTTTTTGCCGGAATTTGAAAATCCCAAACAAGGACTGTCAAATTGATTTCTATTTTTTCTTTTTCGCCGAGCGGTATGCCTTGCGCAATTTCTTCTTCTGTTTTTCTGAAGTTTTTCAACTTCTTGGTATCCAGGTCTTTCCCTTTTTTCCTCCCTTTATAATAAATATTAATTTTGCCTTTATACAAACCTCCCCGGGTTTCCAAAGGAACAAATAAATCTATCCAGACGCCCTGCAATCTCGTCCGCCTGACGTCAAAAGGAGCGCCGTCTGTCTTGGCCTTAAAAGGAACGAGAGGATCCGGGAATTTATCTATGTAAAGTTCCTTAAAAAATTCAAAATTGGACTGCTTAATGACATTACTTCCGCTAATAAGGTCATCCGCCGTAAGTTCCACGCTGTTTATTTCATTTTCTCCGGATTTGATAATTACTTGAAATCCTCTGTATTCTCCTTTTGCTGTTTTTAACGAAATTGTATTATCCTTTTTAGACCATACCGCATTGTTCTCCTGCGGAAGGCCATCTAAAAACACTTTAGAGCTTTCATTCACGGCCCAATAGGAAAGATTCTCCTGAGAAAAAGAAAAGCCGGATAAAAAAATCAAACAAAAAGCAAATAAGTTTAAAAAAATTTTCATATATGCCTTTACCCGCTCTAGTGCATCCCTGAGATCCAACAGGTTGCGGACCTTCCCTGCAAGATCAGGACTGCCCATAATCCTAAATATTCAACAAAGCTATTTAAATATCAAAGTTCCGAACTTATCCGGCTGATGAAAGGTCCCGGTAAGCGGCGCCCAAAGACTGAAGGAATTCGGATACTCTTCATTCGTGTATTGCTCCCTGGCAAAATTAACACCGCATTTCTGACCGGCTTTTGGCGTCAATTTAAAACTCGCCAAAGGCAGACTTGCTTCTACACTCCAGAAGGTATCGCCTACAAACGCTTTTATTTCGCCTTCTGTATTCCATCTGATATTTTTATCCAAGGCCACCTGATTCTTCTTGCCTTTTTTAACGGATTTAACATAGTGATCATACGGAACACCCTGGGAGTTAAGAATAATATGATAATAAGAAGTTTTTGTGTTTTCCGAATCTAAAAAGAATTCCACACAATCATCCTGCCAGATCACATCATCCTGCCCTTGCGCCCCGGCTTTCATTTTCGCAGGATTTGGCTCCTCGCATTTAAAAGCCAGATATAAATTTTTATCATCGTAGCAAACCCAGGCTGTTGTTTGCTGCAACGCAGGTTTACCCTGCATATCTTTGAATTTACCTTCCAGCTGGTTCTTTGAAATTTCTTCTTCAAAATTATAAAGGAAACCCGTTACAGACTCGCACTTTTGCCATACGGCTTCATTAATCTCGCCGTCAAGCACCGGCGCCTCAGAAATTTTAGCGCAATTAATGATTTTTTCTTCGGCAAAAATGAATGCTGCCAGCAATACACATAACATTACTTTCACAATTTTCATAATCTTCCTCCCTTTCCGGCACTGTTTGATTTTATACTTCAAAGCTCCCGCATATCTTCCCTTAGCACAACCTCCTTTTTACTTTAAATTTACCGATTACCCGTCTTTCTTTCACCTAGACCCGTTCACTTTTTACTTATACAATATACTTATTATATTTTCGCTCTCTACCTGCGCAATAGCTTCGCATCCGTTGGGACTCGGATGGATATTGTCAAACCACTTCGCATCTTTTCCCGAATCCAGGCTCGCGTCTTTTGTCGTTCCGTCAGAACGCATCCGGAAATCCCAATTACCCTTTTTTGTTAAAGACTCCAATCTCCCATAAACATCTATAAACGGGTACTTTTCTTCTGCCGCTAATTGTCTTGCCGCTTCGTAAAAAGGTTTAGTATAATCATTCCTGCTGGAGCCCTGCTTAAAACCTTTTACCCTGGAATTTTCCCTGTAATACGGCGCCGCATGCCTCGGAAAATCAACATACATGCTTGATTCAAGAACAATTTTAACACCGGCATACTTTTGTTTTAATTTAGCGCACAACCTCTTTAATTTCTCTTTAAATACTTCAGGTTTGTAAATTTTGCTGTCATTCCCGCCGTACCTGATAAGCGCCATGTCCACATCGGGATTGTTCTCGGTTACAGCCTCGTAACGGCCGTCATTATCCATTTCAAAAAGACAGCTGACCCCGAATGCTTTTTGAATCTTCTTTGGCGCGGGCCCTATCGTTTCCCCGTCTTTGCCCGCGTTAACTATTTTCCAATCCCTGTCAGGTTTAGCTTTTTTTAATTTTTCCAGGAGTTTGTAATGAATTGTATCAGCGCCGCTCAGATAGGAAGTAATAACGGCTGAATCGCCCATCAGCATTATCGTGTATTCTTCGGCGGCGGCCGCTGCGGCAGCGCATAAGAAAAAAAGAGCGGCCAGCAAAGCAACTTTTTGTCGGATAAAATCCATAAATTCACACCTCCGTTTACTGTGTAAATCTTATATTGTCGATATAAAGCGTGAAGTCACTGCCTAACGGCTTCATATCG
>JAZDIO010000227.1:0-2567 GCA_043804965.1 Candidatus Firestoneibacteriota bacterium
CTTTTAACTTTGCCTTTACGTCATTAATAGGTATGGCAAAACCCACCCCCATATTCCCGACACTGCCCAGGGAGAAGTTACCCGCTATAGCCATATTTACACCTATAACTTCCCCTTCAATATTAAACAGGGGTCCGCCGGAATTTCCCGGATTAATCGAAGCATCCGTCTGAATAATATGAGGAATTCTTTTGGGAATACCTTCAACATCCATATTATCAAAGAGACGCCCTTTAGCGGAAACAATGCCCATCGTAACCGTATTCTCATAGCCAAACGGATTACCTACGGCAATAACAATATCCCCCACCATTACCTTATCTGAATCCCCAAGTTCAACCGCAGGAAATTTGTCATTTGATTTAATCTTTAAGACAGCCATATCATGCCTTACGTCATAGCCTTTTACCTCGGCATCGTATTTCTTATCATTCGTAAGCATCACTTTTACTGTTTCAGCATCTTCAACAACATGATAATTGGTCAGGACAAAACCGTCCTCGGTCACTATCATCCCGCTTCCAATCCCGCCCATTTTTTTTTCATTAAAATTTTTACCTCCGCCATTTTCATCATCATCCTTATCGTTTTTCTTGAAATACTTCTTAAAATACGGCATGTCAAAGTTAAAATCAAAACTGTTGCCATTCCCGTTTCCTACTTTAACTCTCTTTTCGGTCGCGATATAAACTACCGCAGGGCTGGCCTGTTTTGCTATTTCCCTCAAATTATTCTGTAAAACCCTTACTTCGTTACCCGCCTGAACCTTTGCAGAAAAAGGCAAGGCGGAGACTAATAGCACAGCAATTCCGACTAGCATTAATTTTATACTTTTCATAGAAAACCTCCGTTATAGAAGAAAATGACAAGTTACAATATTAGGAAGATTATCCTCCTCATATTGTACTTCGTATTTTGTCCTTTGTACTTATCCCCTCTCATTTCCCGTCTTCAGTAATATCAAGTTCGAACTTAATCTGATCCGCTGCCTTAAGTTTTTTTATTGCTGCAAGCTCCTTCTTGTCCGGTAATTTCATGATATAACCAAGCCCGTTAAGCTGTTTTACAAGATTCTCATACTGTCCCGCATTTACGGTAATAATGTACTTTTTATGCAATACCCGCATGATTGGCTCCTGCTTAGAACCCGCTCCTGCGGTCACAGCTTCTAAACCTGCGTTGTCAAACCCGTTTACAAACCTGTCAAGATCATAACTAGCTTTATAAGCATTTCCCGTTCTCATTATTATTCGCCCCGTGTTTTTCTCTTTTTCTGCTTTGCCGGAAGACGTTTGCACAACATCCCCCAAAGGAGGCGTTTTTATTATCAAAGAATAGTTAATATAGACTCCAACTATCAACCCGAAGATCACTCCAAGAACCCCGACAGACACATTTTTCATA
Source organism: Candidatus Firestoneibacteriota bacterium (assembly GCA_043804965.1). GTDB lineage: Bacteria > Oederibacteriota > D2-FULL-39-29 > D2-FULL-39-29 > D2-FULL-39-29 > D2-FULL-39-29. Next base: position 1,405 of record JAZDIO010000227.1, read on the forward strand.
GTCAAAAACGCCTGAAGCTTCATAAAGAACGGCTTTCCAGCCTCCTCAAGTTTTCTATCCAGCCCCGTGTAAAACTCCTCCGGCAGCCGTTCATCAGGAACCGTTTTAATATAAGCCAGGGCTTCACAGTATGTTTTATACTTTAAACTGCATCTTTTACAGGATAACAGATGTTTTATCACGGTCTCTCTTTTAAAAGCAGAAAGTGCGCCGTCATAATAATCAGAAAACAAACCCGGGAGATCTTTACATTCCATATTCTTTCACCTCTTCCTTCATCGTGAAAAATATCTCTCTTAATTCTTCCCTGCCCCGGTTAATCCGGGATTTTACCGTGCCTATACCGGTTCCTGTGAGTAAAGCTATTTCCTCATAGGAAAACCCTTCAATATCTTTCAAGATAACAGCCATTCTATACGGCACTGAGATCCTGGCAAGCGCATTTGCCACAAACTTTTTCTTTTCTTCACCTTCCAGCATCTGCTCCGGTGAATCTACAAAAGAAGACGCAGGCTGCACACTTTCGCATCCTTCCGTTCTTTTAAGAATATCCCGACCATACTTCTTCATACGGTTAATCGAGTAGTTGACCGCAATGCGCTGGATCCAGAAATAGAACGGGGATTCCCACCTGTATTGCCTTATTTTCCTGAAAACCTGCAAAAACACATCCTGTGTAATCTCAAGAGAATCCTCTCTGTTTCGCAAAAATCTGAATACCACCGAATAAATTCTGGCATCATAAAGCCGGACCAAACGATAAAAAGCTTCTTTATCCCGGTTTTTTTGAACTTTTTTAATAAGCTCACTTTCATAATTTCGGGATACTTCTTCTATGACTCTTTGTGCTTCATCCATACTTGTTTGCAATCCTTTTTTTCCGTGTCAGGCAGATTACCAAAGTCAGATTAAAAAACGTCTAAAAGTCCATAAAGTCCGTAAGGTCCATAAAGTCTTACACTAATGTGGTATTATTTTTTTAAATTCGGCGGGAGCATCTACCCGCTTTCATTAAATTGTCAATCCAGACTGTGTCGCAATTAAATTATTAACATGATATAATATGGCATATCCACTCCAAAAGGAGCAAGCCATGTATCGAACTGCTGACAGAAATCAAATAACTTTAATGCCTCCAAGCGTTGAGGATTATATTTCTCAAG
>JAZDIO010000228.1:0-2558 GCA_043804965.1 Candidatus Firestoneibacteriota bacterium
CCTTTCTAAGTATTTTTCATTATATGTTTATAGACAGTATTAAATTGTTTTTCACAAATAGTAATATTATCATATATTATAAGCTTCATTGCATCAATTGATTCAATATTTTTTGGAGGAATCACACTGTCCTGAATACAATCGGGATACTTTGGTAATTTAATTCTATACACTCCATATTTACTAATTTTGTCATCGTTGGAAGTATAGCAATCTGACTATTCAAATATTCTGTTTCTTTTTCGCGAACAAATTGTTTTCTCATAAAAAAGGTATCCTCTCGGATACTAAACTCGCACTAAGAAGCGGCTTAAAATTAGTATAACTAATCAATTGTGCGGTCGCTGACAGCACAATCTCAGAATAAAATGGACCATATTCCCAAAAGTGAATTTTTCTTTCATTATTTCATTATTCATGTTTTATCCCACAGGGTACAGACACCGAAAGAAACTGTTGTCAGCCCCCTGAATGTACATTGATTCAACGTGCATTATCTGATTATACATCGAAAATCAGCGTTATTAAAGAACAAAGTAGAAAATCAGATGGTCAGACAGAAACAAAACGGCAGAGAAATAATAAAAGTATCACATCTGTGTTAGCACTGCTGACATAAAGGAATTTTATGAATCGGCGGCATTCTCCTTTTTAGGGCTATGTGCCGTATATTACACCTTTTAAGTGCAATTATTCACCTAAATTTTGGGTTGAAAAACTCACCTATTGTGCTATAATTCTTGTAGGAATAGTATGGTTTAGGATTATTAACAGGTTTTCAACTGGAGGCTTTATGAAAAAAATAATGACAATATTCGCGCTTCTTTTTGTATTTTTCTCCCCCGTTCTTTCCGCAGATTCCATGCTTAAAATATCTGTGCTTTCTGGCGAGGTAGATTGCTCTGTTTCCGGGTCTGATTGGAAACCTGCGGTTTTAAATCAGGAACTTAACACTAACGACAAGATAAGAACCAAGAACGGGAAGGCCGAACTCCTTTTTGCGGAGGGAACAACCATCAAAATTAAAGAAAACTCCTTTTTGGATCTTCTTAAGATCCAATGCTCGGTTCAAAGGCAGAAATCCTCGCTTAAGCTTCTTTTCGGCGGGATCAAAGCTAAAGTCACAAAATTGGGCGCAGGCGGCTCCTTTGATGTTTCCTCCCCTAAGGTTATTGCCGCGGTAAAGGGAACAGAATTTGTAATGGAGATCTCCGGAGAAAATACGGAGCTTCAGGTGCTTGAAGGTGTGGTCGCGATTTCCGAGCTGCTCAAAGAAAAAGAGATTTTTGTCAGAGAAAACGAAAAAGCGGCTTTCCGAGACGGCTTCCTGGAAAATCCGAGACAGATGGATCCTGCGGAAATTTTGGGAATAAGAGAAAGCTTCGAGATTTCAGGAATCACGGGCTTGGGATCCAGAACGGCAGGCCTTAGCGGAGCCGAGCTGGAAAAAGAAGCGAAAGAATTGAAAGAACTTCGCAGTGATCTTGCAGATTTAAAAGACAGGTCCAATCTGGAAGACAAGCAGGACCTTTTAGAAAGAATTTCCGACGTTCAGTTGGGAAAAACAGCCGTAGATATGCACGGTTTTAGAGTGCGAACCGATAATTATGTCCTTCGCCCTTTGCCCAATGTACTTCAACTGCTCAACATAACGAAAAGAGAAGGCGGACCGGATGCCGGGCTTTCTTCTTTTGAGATAAACGATACGTTCAACAAGGATCTTCCGGCAAACTATATGGATGTAAAAACAGCAATAAGAGACAGTGTAAACGGGATCACCCTCAGCGGCGGAAATCCTGATTACTGGCTGAAAATAGAAACTGCCGCTATAAGAAATCCTCACGGGGATGTCATACTTAACGAGGTGGGCCTTTCCGATCCGAGCTGGAACAGCGCAAGTTCAATGTACGAACAGCCGTTTAATGAAACTTTCAAAATAAACGGCAATCTCAAATGGTCGCACGATTATTCCGCCGGTTTTCAGGAAACTTATACAGACAATAATCCTTCAGGCGCCGTTACGACTACCGTTACCGCGGCTGACCCGGCATTGCCCTACACGGTAATTTCGAGCATTACTTCCGATAATGCTTTCCTGATCAAAACAACATTTGCAGACAATACCTATCTTGAAACATACCGGTATTATGTAAATGATTCCGGCGTCATACAGCCTCTTACACTTGACAAATATGCGGAAACTTTAAGCAAGCCCAATCTTAATTGGGAGCTTATCTACAAAGCTACGGAATTCGGCACGCGCTCTATCGATCTTTTAATAATACCGGAAATATTCAGCCAGCTGTTCTGAAAATAATTAGTGTTAAGACGTAAGAAGTACAAATGACAAATTACAATATAAGGTGATAATATAATATTCAATATATTGTAATTCGTACTTTGTACTTAGTTTCTTCTAAGGGGGGTTTTTAATGAAAAAGTTATTTTTGTTGTTGACCTTTTTGCTTCTGGTTTCAACCGCAAAGGCGGAGTTTAAACTTATTCCGCTCTTTGATGCCGATATCCGCCTGGCCTATTCTTCAGTTTTAGAAAGCAGC
>JAZDIO010000229.1:0-2040 GCA_043804965.1 Candidatus Firestoneibacteriota bacterium
GGGCTTTTATGTCAAACCAGTTTATTACCAATCAGGAGCGGCTTCTTTCGGATGTTATAAACAACATCCTTCCCGGAGCGGGCAGGCTGGATTTTCTGGTGGGGTATTTTTACTTTTCCGGCTTTAAGGAAATATACAAAAACCTTTCCGGCAAACACATCCGTATTTTGGTCGGGCTGGACGTGGAAAAAGACATAATTAATGCCGTTCGGGAATGCGAGATTATAACCGAGCGTAATATCTCTCGCGGTCAGATACGGGCTGATCATTATAAATGGTTTATCAAGCTTTACAATGAAACGAATCTTTTTGACAGCGAGGAAAACCAGGAGGCTTTCAGGATATTCCTTGAAAAGATAAAAACCGGGTCACTTGAAATCAAAAAAACCCTTGAGCCTAACCACGCCAAACTTTATATTTTTGAAAATAAACCGGAGTTCAGTCAGAAAGGCGACTATCCCGGCACGGTAATAACCGGCTCAAGCAATTTAAGCCGCGCCGGTCTGCGCGACCGCTACGAAATCACTGTTGTTTTCCGTGATGAACACTTTAAGGAAGCCAGGGAGATTTTCGACAAGCTTTGGAAGACGGCTGTTACCATAGCCGATAAAGATAATTACGAAATTTTCCATAAAGAAGTTATAGAAAAGATATGGTTTGAAAAGCTTCCGACCCCCTATCTGATGTATATCCGCGTTCTGGACGAATATTTTTCGCTTAAAGCCAAGGGCGAAATTGTTTCCCCAAAAAACATAGCCCCCGGCGTTCTTGACCTTAAATACCAGATTGACGCCGTAAAGCAGGGCCTTGCTATAATAAAAAAGCACAACGGCGTTATAGTAGCCGATGTCGTCGGCCTTGGCAAAAGTATTATTGCCTCAGCCATAACCCACAATCTTAAAATGAAGGCTATTATTATAGCTCCGCCGCATTTGTGCGACCAATGGATTGATTATTCCTACGATTTTGACCTTACCGCCAAAATTTATTCCAGCGGTTCTATTGAAAAGGCTTTGGAAGAAGATGATGATGAGGAAAAAGTCATAATCATAGACGAAGCCCACAAATACCGCAACGAGAATACCGACGATTACGGAAACCTGCATAAACTTTGCCAAGGCAAGAAAGTAATCCTGCTTACCGCTACGCCTTTCAATAACCGCCCGCAGGATATTTTCTCCATGATCCGCCTCTTCCAGATAGCGGCAAAATCCACGATCCGGACGGTAGACAACCTTTCCTACAGGTTTCAGGAACTGATACGCGAATACAAGAAGATTGAAAAAGCCCAAAAGGAAAAATCCAAAACCGGCGCCGAGATAAAAGCCGAGGTCAACGCCGTGGCCCGCAAAATACGGGATATCCTGTCGCCTGTCGTAATCAGACGCTCCCGCATAGACCTTGAAGAAATACAGGAATATAAAAAAGACCTGGCCCTGCAAAAGATTTCATTCCCTGAGGTGCAGCCGCCGGAGCTTGCCACCTACAATTTAGGGCCTCTTAGTTCCCTTTACCGTCAGACCCTTGAGGAAATATCCCCGGAAAACGGCAAAGGCGGCTTTCAGGGGGTGCGCTACAATCCGGCGCAGTACCTTAAAAAAGAGCATAAGCTTGCCTATGCTGAAAGTTTTACAGGATTAAGAGGGGCGGAGGCCATAGGCCTGCTTGAACAAGGGCAGGCTAACCTGGCAATTTTTATGCGCCGCTTGCTTGTGCGCCGGTTTGAAAGCTCTATCTATTCTTTCCGCCGGTCCCTGGAATTTATAATAAAGTCTTCCGAGAAAATAAAAAACTACTACGACAAACTCGGTAAGGTCCCGGTTTATAAAAAAGGGGATTTGCCGGATGTCGAAACACTTCTTGATTCCACCGGCGATGAACTCGTCAATATAGATGAGGTTCTTGCAAAGCAGCTTGAGCGCGGCCTGCACTGGATAGAAAAGGAAAAACTTGAAGAAAAGTTTATAAAGGAACTGGAGAAGGATATTAAGCTGCTTAAGGCCGTGCGGAAAGATTGGAGCCCTGATGCCGTTAAATCCG
>JAZDIO010000230.1:0-6436 GCA_043804965.1 Candidatus Firestoneibacteriota bacterium
ATTTAATAGAAGCGGTAAGGTATGTAGAAAGAAACCCTGTAAGAGCAAGAAGGGTGAAGAAAGCAGGCGAATATGCCTGGTCAAGCGCGAAAGAACATATTGGCAAAGGTAAGGCGGAAATTAAACTAAGCGAATACAAGTTGCTAAAGAAAGCAATTAATGATAAATGGTATGAATATTTAGGGGAGAAAGAAGAGGAAACATTCGTAGATAACATAAGGCGGCGGACTATGATGGGACGGCCGTTGGTAGTTGAAAAGGTACTAAGAAAACTGGAAAAGAGATTCAATATGAGATTGGAAGCCTTGCCCTGGGGAAGACCAAAAAATAAATAGGCTCTTTTAATAGTCCCAATTCGGTTAATAAAATATCCAATGGAATTAATATTTGCAGGATCAAAAGGACTTTCAATTACTGTTAATGAAAAAGGGCGGAAAGTTGAAGTGCCGTGGGCCGATGTTGTAAAATACCCTGTTATAACTTGACTTACGGAAAGTAATTAAAGAGGATAAATACCCGTTCAAAAACTGTAAAAAAACTCTATTTCTCCTTGACAAACCTGATTAAATCATTATACTATATGTAGTGACTGAAATGTATTTGACCACAATATGTATGTGGATTGGCATGGTATGCGGTGGTTTAGACAGTAGGTGTAAGGGTAAAACTTAAGTATTGTATAAGTGAAATCACTTACAGGCAAAGTAAGGATATTTCGCAAAAAGAAAAACGCAGGCAACATGACAAGAAGAGTTAAAAGGTAAAGGAGAATAGTTGCTGCTTAAAAAACTACAGCTGTACGGTTTTAAATCCTTTGCGGATAAGACTGATGTTGTCTTTGAGCCGGGTATTACCTGCATAGTGGGGCCCAACGGGGCAGGTAAATCCAATATTGTTGATTCAATCAGGTGGGCGCTTGGAGAACAGAGTGTAAAATCCCTGCGCAGCCCTTCCATGGATAATGTAATCTTTAACGGGACTGAAGGAAGAAAGCCGCTTGGCATGGGCGAAGTTTCCTTGGTGTTTTCTGATTTCAAAGGGCAGCTTGCTTTTGATTTTGAAGAGTTGAAAATTACCCGCCAGATTTTCCGTAACTCAGATTGTGAATACTTTATAAATAAAAACCCGTGCAGGATGAAAGATATTACCAATATGTTTTTGGATTCAGGGGTAGGGACTGATACATATTTCATCCTTGAACAAGGGAAGATGGATGCCATACTTTCCTCGAAACCTCTTGAAAGAAGATATATCTTTGAAGAGGCTGCCGGAGTTTCAAAATACAAGGCGAGAAAAGAAGAAGCGCTTAAAAAACTTGATCAGACAGACCAGAATTTCCAGAGGATCAAGGATGTTCTCGGGGAAGTAAAGCGGCAGATCAACAGCCTGGAAAGGCACGCGAAGAAAGCAGAGAAGTACAAGAAACTTGCCGCCGGGCTGAAAGACGCCGAAGTAACAGTAGGGAAATACCGGTATGATAATTTTAGAAATGAAATAGATATTCTTAATACAAAAAAGACTAACCTTAAAAATGACGTTGATACCATTCAAAACAGTATAACGAGCGAAGAAATCCGTCTGCAGAAAGGCAGAAAAAACCTGTTAGAGGAAGAGAAAAAACTTAACATAAGGCAGGAAGAATATTATAAGGTTTCAAACGAGATAAATAATGTTTTTAATAAAATTAACCTGCTGGAAGACCGCAAAAATTCCCTGACCCGGGAGCTTGAACAGATAAAAAGCAGGCTGGAAGAACTTGATAAGAAAAACGAAGGTATTGTCAGTCAGATAGGGAATATAAAGAAAGAGTATGAGGAGACTGTAAGAGGCCTTGCTGATGAGAAGGAAAATATCGGAAAGCAGGCGTCTACCGCGAAAAAGCTGCGGGAAAAACACCGCCAGAATGAAAAACAACTGGAAGAGCTGCGCATTCAGATATTTGATGTAATGAATGAAGCCGTACATTTAAAGAATGAGTTTAAAGCTGCTGATAACAGGTTGAATGAATTAAAGTATGCAAAAGAAAAACTCGAAAGAAAGAAGCAGGAATTAGTTTTAAGAAAAGAAACAGGGGAAAAGAGACTTTCAGAGCTTAAAGCCGAGCTTGCCGGTATAAGCGGAAACAAGAAGCTTACAACCTCTGATGAGGTGTATGAATACACGGCGGAAGAAGTAAAAAACATAGAAAACATCGGTATTTCTATCTCCGGTGATTTTGAACGCGCGGAAAAAGAAAAAGAACTAAACAGTATTAAGGCCGTAATTAAATCACTTCATGAACAATGGGGTTCTTACGTCGAAAAAGTAAAACCTCTCTTTAAGATACTTCAGGATGTTAAAGGTACTGTCGCGAAAAAACAGGAAGAACAGTCTTTCACGGAAGAGCTTTCAAGAGTGGAGAGAGAGATTAAGGTTATAGAGTCGGAGCTTGCGGAGCTGGTAAAAGAAGAGTCGGCTCTGAGTTCAAGGAAAGAAGAATTATCCGCAAAGAGCGGGGTTTCTCTCGGAGTGCAAAAAGAAAAGGAAGAAAAAATAAAAGCCCTTGAAGCTGAGGTTTTGGCAGCCAGGAAGGACGAACAAGCGGAGAATGAGAAATTCACGGACAGGAAAGTTCGTCTGACTTTCCTTGAACAGCGGGAGATCAATTTAAAGAACGAACTTGCCCGTATGGGTCTTAATATAGACGAACTGGAAGTGAACAAAGCGTCTTACTTTAAAGAATCAGAGAATAAAACAGAACAGTTCGTGGAACTGGGTAAAGAAGTTGCTGCCTTGCAAGCCTTCCTGAAAGAGATTGCTCCGAAAAAGGATTCTCTTGAAAAATCGATGACGGATGAGAAAACAAATAATGACAAAATAAGGGATTCGTTCTATAAAGACGAAGAGCAGCTCAGGACCTATAGAAAAGATTATGAGTTCAAACAAAAATACCTGTTTGAGCTGGAAGTTGAGATAAATAAGCAGGATTTTGAATCAAAAGCCGTGAAGGACAGGATTGCAAGGGATTATCATGCGGATATTTCACAACTTGCCCTTGAAAGGGACTATATCAAAGAGAACAGCTTGACAGTGGATGCCGCAGATATCAAAATTGCAGAGTTGAGGGCGGCAATAGAAGAGATGGGCTCTGTCAATCTGGCATCCATGGATGAATACCAGGAATTGACCGTCAGATTTGACTTCCTTTCCGGCCAGGAAAAAGACCTGGTGGATGCAAAAAATGAGCTTTTAAAGACCATCCAGGAACTGAATCAAACTACCAAAGAACTCTTCATGGAGACCTTTATAAAGATAAAAGCAAACTTCAATGAAGTCTTCAGAAAACTTTTTAACGGCGGGCATGGCGATTTGCAGCTGATGGATGAGAGTAATATTCTGGAAACCGGCATAGAAATTATAGCAAGGCCTCCCGGAAAACGCCCGCTTTCAGTGGCAATGCTTTCAGGCGGTGAAAGAGCTATGACTGCAATCGGCCTTCTTTTTGCAGTATTTATGGTAAAACCGTCGCCTTTCTGTATTCTTGACGAAATTGATGCTCCTCTTGATGATTCCAATGTCCTCCGGTTCCGGGATATGCTCAAAGAGACATTTAGTAATGTCCAGTTTATAATCATAACCCATAATAAACTCACCATGGAGTGCGCGGATACCCTTTACGGCATAACCCAGCTGGAAAAAGGCGTGTCTACCGTGGTCTCCGTAAAACTCAAGGATATAGACCCGGCCACAGGCAAAGTAAGCGCTGAAGCGGTAAATAAAGCAAAGGCAGGATAAAGAGCCAGTCTAAAGGTCTATAATGTCCTACACTAGTGTGCTATTATTAAAATTAAAGATTCCTAAATGCGAACCTAGCACCTGGAACCAAAGAACCAAATACCTAGTCCCTTCTTTTAAAACATTGATATTTAGGGGTTTTATCTGGTAAAATTGCTTTGTAACCGTGAACCATTCATACTTCAGGTTCATGGCACGTCATGAATCTATGTGGTTCGTGGCCCTGCACCCGAAAGCCATTGAGTGGTACTGGGGTCAGTGAAGTATTTTTGGGGGCTGATATGAAAAAAGAGCTGGTAACTATAATTTTGGGAAGTGATTCTGACCTTGCAGTGCTGGAGGGCGGAATTAACCTGCTTGAAAGGGCGGAGGTTTCCTATGATATTATTATCGCAAGCGCTCACAGGGCTCTTCCTTTTCTTCAGAAAACAATCAGAGTAAAAGAAAAAAACGGGACTAAAGTATTTATTGCAGCTGCCGGAATGGCCGCGGCTCTGCCGGGAGTGGTGGCGGCGGAAACTACCGTGCCGGTTATAGGTGTTCCTATAGACGGATCGGCTTTAAAGGGGGCTGATGCGCTCTATTCAATTGTTCAGATGCCTGGCGGTATTCCCGTTGCGACTGTTGCGATAGGAAAACCGGGAGCCCTTAACGCGGCTATACTTGCCGTGGAAATTCTGGCAAATTCGGATAAAAAATTAAAAATATTTCTTAAAACTTACAGAAAAGAAATGTATGACGGTATTTTAAAAAAATCCGCAAAATTAAAAGAAAAAGGTTTTAGGAAGTATTTAGAAGACCAGAAAAAATAATATGGAGTATGGAGCTTCAGGGAAGATACTGAAAGTCAATCAGCTTGATTTTCTTGCGGCAGAACTAAAGGCCGGGAAAGTAGCAGCCATTCCTACGGATACTGTCTATGGTATTGCTGCTCTTATGCGGAACCCCGCTGCTATAGAAAAGATTTATAGCATAAAGAAGAGGCCCCGGAATAAACCGCTCATTATTTTTGTAAAAGACCCTCACGATGTTGAAGATTTTGTCGAAGAACTGCCGCCTTTCGGGATTGACCTTATGGAGAGGTTCTGGCCGGGTGCGCTTACCATAATTTTTGCCGCCGGGGAGAGTTTACCGCAGGAATTGACTGCCGGTCTTGATACCATCGGCGTAAGAATGCCGGATAATAAGTTAGTTCTGGAAATATTAAAAAAAGTCAAAGAACCGCTTGCGGTAACAAGTGCGAATATATCGGGGAAGAAAGACTTGACGAAGGCAGCGGATGTGGAATGCGAACTGGGGAGCGAATTGGACTACATACTTGAAGGAGATATTAAAAAATCACCCGGAGTTTCCACTATTGTTGACGTTACGGGAGATCACCCTTCCATATTCCGGCAGGGAGTTATTAAAAAGAAACAATTGGAAGAAATTGTTCCGGGGATTAATGAATAATGAAAATACTATTTGTATGTACGGGGAATACCTGTAGAAGCGTTATGGCAGAGTATTATACCAGGGCAAAACTTGACGAACTTGGTATCAGCGGTATAACTGTGAGCTCTGCAGGTGTTTCTACGATTGACGGTATGGTTGCTTCGCAAGGGGCTTTGACGGTCTTAGAAGAAATTGGAGTAGATGCTTCTCCTCATGTTTCGAGATTCCTGACCCTGGAAATGGCGCAAGAGGCGGATAAAATATATGCTCTGGCAAAAAACCATCAGGAGATTCTGAAATTAAACTTTCCTGCCGTGAAGGATAAAGTTGAATTACTCGGAAATAAGAGTGTTCCTGATCCTTCGGGTTTGACCCTGGAAGAATATCGTGACAGTCTGGATATGATTGTCAGCTCGGTTGATAAGCGTATTTTATCGAAACTCTGATGAAAGTGAGGGCAAAATGACAATAGCGCTTGGCAGTGATCATGCGTCTTTTGAGCTTAAGGAATGTATCAAAGCCGAATTAGGAAAGATGGGCTACACCGTAAACGATCTGGGCTCTGATTCAAAGAAAAGTGTTGACTATCCCGATTATGCCGTAAAGGTAGCCCGGGAAGTAAAGGCTGCGAAAGCAGATTATGGAATACTATTTTGCGGTTCGGGCATAGGTATGTCTATTGCCGCAAATAAAGTGCAAGGAATACGCGCCGCACTCTGCAATGACCTGTATCTGGCCGAAATGGCAAGACGTCATAATAACGCCAATATACTTGTAATGGGTGGCCGGGTTATCGGCAAGGGGCTTGCTCTGGAGATATTGAAGAAATTCCTTAATACTGCTTTTGAAGGCGGAAGGCATCAGGACAGGCTGGATAAGGTGACGAAGATTGAGCAGGAACAGTAAAGGCAGCAAGGAAAGAGGACGAAGCAATGAATGCGAGGAAAGTGAAGAAAGGGTTTGTATTAAGGAGATGTTAAATATAATAAAACTACATTAATGTAAGACCTTATAGACTTTATGGACGTTAGGGACTTTTCGACGGCTGAAGGGTCAGAATTAAATAAAAAGCTAAGAAAACGTTGTGAAGGAGTGGAATATGTTTAAAGGCTATTTCGGGGATATATTAAAAAAAGAAGATCCTGTATTGGAGAAGCTGATCATTGAGGAGTTTAAAAGGGAAAATACAAAACTTCAGATGATTGCTTCTGAGAATTTTGCAAGTAAG